>JBJEUC010000481.1:0-2050 GCA_051883635.1 Candidatus Fimadaptatus sp. | reverse complement strand
GCCCATGACCACGGTGTACGCGGTGGAGCTCGAGGCGATAACGGGGAAGCGGAGGAGGCTGAAATAGAGATACACTTTGCAGATGACAAAAGCGTTCCGGAGCAGTTACGCTCCGGGACGCTTTTGTTATGCATGGCGAAATATGCCAGAGCAATATTGAACAATGTACAGCAACATCATAACACGCAAAATGCAACATTGAAGTCGCAAAAAGAAGTACACATAAATGACGATATATTATAGTATATGTGCGTAAAGAGAACGTAAAGTGACGACGAAAAATGCTGAAATGCAAGGATTCAACTAATAATATGAAATATTATTTGATGGGAGGGTGGCTACTTGGTACATGTGGTGAATAAACGGAGAAAGACCGCGGACTTATTTAAAAAGATACTCAAGCAGTGGCAATTATACCTGCTGATTCTACTGCCGCTTGCGTATGTGATTATCTTCAATTACATACCAATGGGTGGAATTGTAATTGCATTTAAGAACTTTAAGGCGAGTAAGTCTAACATAGTTCAGTTCATAATCGGAGAGAAAGACATAGACAACGATTGGGATGCCTATGTGGCAGGCCTCGAACAGCTTGATATGGCAAGGTATATTGAGATATATCAGAATGCCCTTGATGCCCGTGGATAAGCCATAAACGCATCGGATGACCTTGGCGCTCGGAATTACTCCCCGATTCCGGGCGCTGCTTTGGGTCTGTGGAATGCCTGAACTGAAGAGAAATCATAATACAGCACTGCTTATAGCAAGCCAACGCATATAGAGTGGAGGAAATCGCATATGAACAGCATCGAGCGCGTGCTGCACGCCATACGCGGCGAATACGTGGACCGCATACCGGCCAGCCTGCATGGGACGGGCATGGAGTACCAGAAGGGATTGGCTGAGTATGTGGGCGCATCGTCGGTCGAGGACATGTACCGCAAGCTTGGGATAGACCTGTGGTGTACGTGCAGGGGACTGCGCTACGTGGGGCCGCAGCGCTTCTACAAGGGCAGGCCGGTGGCGCTGCGCGAGACTATGTACGACGAGTACAATCCCCATCCGCCGTTTGCGGACGTGGAGTCGGTGGAGGAGGTGCTGGACTATCCCGAGCCTTCGCCCGACGACTTTGTTGATGACGGCCTGTCCGACGAGCTGGACAGCCACGCCGACTTTGCGATAATGGGCTCGGTCAACGCCGCGATGTTCCACAACTACCTCTATATGTGCGGTCAGCTGGACGGGCTGTGCATGCTCAAGCAGCGCCCCGACCTGGCGCATGCGATAATAGAGAAGATAACCCGCTACTGGGAGGCGTACATAACCCGCTTTGCGGAGGTGGCCGCCGGGCGCATACAGATAATGGAGAACTGCAACGACTTTGGCACGCAGCTGAGCATGTTCATATCAGCGGAGGACTTCCGCGCGTTCTTTAAGGAGCCGCTCAAGCGGCTGTACGCCATCGCGCATGACAACGGGCTGTACCAGGTGCAGCACAGCTGCGGGGCGGTGCGGCCACTCATAGACGACTTCATAGCGATGGGCGCGGATGTGTTAAACCCTATACAGGTGTGCGCCAGCGGCATGGAGCTGCTGCCGCTGGCCCGGCAGTATCGGGGCCGCATAGCGCTCTTTGGCGGCATAGACACGCAGCACCTGCTGCCCAACGGCCCGGCCGAGCGCATACAGGAGGCGGTCAGGGCGGCGGTGGAGTTCTTCGGCCATGACGGCGGCTACATACTGGCCGGGAGCCAGGGGCTGATGAAGGACATATCGTATGCCAACGCCGTCAGCATGCTCGACCCCGCGCTGCGGGCGTGAGGGGGAGCGGGCAGGGACGCTCCTTGCGCGGAATGAGCGGGCTAAAGGTTGCGCGGTCATCCATCAATCAGCATAGCAAGCCTGCCAATCATCACATTGCATGACTGCCAATGCAACCGCAGCCGCGCCCCGAAGGATATTCTTTCGGAGCGCGGCTGCGTTCATGTTATCGCACTGCCTCACATCGCGGCAATGGCCGCCGATGTGGTCGGGCAGACGAAGGGCGCGT
>JBJEUC010000480.1:0-2053 GCA_051883635.1 Candidatus Fimadaptatus sp. | reverse complement strand
GCGATGCGGCGGTCGGCCTCGGCCTGATCCATCTGCAGCTGTGCGCCCACGTTGCGGCCCACGTCCACGTCGGCTATGTCTATCGAGAGTATCTCAAACGCGGTACCGGCGTCCAGGCCCTTGCTCAGCACGGTGCGGCTGATGAGGTCGGGGTTCTCCAGCACCTCCTTGTGCGTGGAGGCCGAGCCTACGGTCGTAACTATGCCCTCGCCTACGCGGGCGATTATCGTCTCCTCGCCCGCGCCGCCTACCAGCCGGTCGATGTTGGCGCGCACGGTCACGCGGGCCTTGGCGCGCAGCTCGATGCCGTCCTTGGCTATCGCGGCCACGACGGGGGTCTCTATCACCTTGGGGTTGACGCTCATCTGCACAGCCATGAGCACGTCGCGGCCGGCCAGGTCTATGGCCGTGGCGCTGGAGAACTCCAGCGGTATGCCCGCGCGCTGGGCCGCTATCAGGGCGTTGACCACGCGGTCCACGTTGCCGCCCGCCAGCAGGTGGGTCTCCAGCCCGTTTATCGACACGTTCAGGCCCGCCTTGGTGCCCTTTATCAGCGGCAGCACCACGCGCTCGGGATTGATGCGGCGTATGCGCATGCCCACCAGCGTGCCAAGACCTATGCGCACGCCCGAGGCCATGGCCGATATCCACAGTCTGAGCGGCACCAGCGACAAGAAGATTATCAGCGCGATGAGTATCACGACTATCGTGACTATAAGACCTATCACTCCACTCTCAGCAAACGGCATACCAACACTCCTTCCATATCATGCGCGCGGGCGCCGTGCCCGCGCATTTTGCAGGCGTACGCTATGCGTGGGCGCTCTCAATGGGGCGCACCACTATGCGGTTGCCCTCCACGCGCTCCACGCGCACGGGCACGCCGCTTTCTATGAACTCGCCGTCGGACACCACGTTGAGCTTGACCCCGTCAAACTCGGCGATGCCGGCCGGCCGCAGCACGCAGCACGCGACTCCCTCGTGACCGATGAAGAACTTCAGGTCCATCTCCGACACCTCGGAGGCCTTGCCGTCCAGCACGTCGCTCAGCACCAGCGACGAGCGCGACAATCGCCCCTTCGCCGCGCTGCGCAGCGATATCGACAGCGCCACGCACAGCAGCAGTATTATCACCGAGGCGATTATCAGCGCCTCCAGGGGCGAACGCGCCTTGAGCGCCACGCCCACCACCAGCAGTATTATGCCCGATATGCCCGGCAGTCCGAAGCCCGGTATGAACATCTCGACCACTACCAGCACGAAGCCCGACATGAGGCACAGTATCGCCGGCAGGTTTTCCAATATGAACTGGCTCAGCTGTTCCATGTCCACCATCCTTTCCAGCCATATGCTTATTCCTTACCGGCATTATAGCATACTCCCGTTTCCTGCAACACCCCTGCGCGCTCAATTATACACTTTTCCGTCCGAATTGTCGGCGCAGGCCCGCAGTATGAAGTCCGCGCATATCTCGCCATAGGCGTAGCTCCCGTCCGGGCGCACGTCGGCGCAGTAGCCGCAGTGCTGGTACCCTTCGAGCATCCGGGACTCTATCATCTGCTCCGGATAGCCGTAGTTTATCAGCGCGCGCCGCATGAGCGCGTTCTGCTCCACGCGCGCGGGCATGTCGTCCCCGGCGGTTATGAACAGGAGCGGCCTGCCGGGCCGCGCGTCCTGCACGTGATAGAGCGGCGCGGTCTCGTCGATTATCTGGCGGCGCATATCCAGCCCGCGCTCGCGCAGCAGCGCAAAGTGGCAGGTGGGCTGGCCCGCGTCGAACAGGAAGCCGTCAAACGCCTCGGGCTCAAGGCCGCGCGCCTCAAGATAGTGCCTGTCAAAGGCCATCAGCATCGATATGAACGCGCCCGCCGAGGAGCCGCCCAGCACCACGTGCCCGCCCAGCCCGTATGAGGGCAGTATGTCCCTGATTAGCAGCGCCGCCGCCTGCGCGCAGTCCTCCACGAACTCCGGGAACCGCGCCCGGGGCAGCATGCGGTAGTTGAGCGAGGCCACGGCTATGCCGCGCGCCGTAAGGTAGTCGAAGAGCGCGCTG
>JBJEUC010000479.1:0-2055 GCA_051883635.1 Candidatus Fimadaptatus sp. | reverse complement strand
TCGACCGCGCCCGCCTTGTGAGCGTGCGCATATCGCAGCGGCATGAGCCGGGCCGCGTGACGCTCAGCTTCACGCCGGACATCGAGAAGTGGGGCGGCCGCTGCGCCTGCCAGGAGCCCGAGTACGCCCTCCGGGTGCGCGTGACCGCGCCCGACGGCCGCGTGTTCGAGTCGGAAGGCACGCCCATCGCGATAGACGCCCCCAAGCTGTGGTGGCCCAACGGCTACGGCGCGCAGCCGCTCTATCAGGTCGAGGCTACGCTTACCGGCGAGGGCCGTGCGCTGGACGTGTGGACCGCGCGCATAGGTCTGCGCACCCTGACCATGAACCGCGACCGGGACGAGCACGGCGAGGCCTTCGCCCTCACCGTAAACGGCGTCAAGGTATTCTCGATGGGCGCGGACTATATCCCCGAGGACAACATATTCAGCCGCATCACCCCCGAGCGCACGCGCCGCCTGCTGGAGGATTGCCGGCTGGCCAACTACAACTCCATACGCGTATGGGGCGGCGGCTACTATCCGGACGACTGGTTCTACGACGCCTGCGACGAGCTGGGCCTGGTGGTATGGCAGGACTTCATGTTCGCCTGCTCCATGTATGAGCTCACGCCGGAGTTCGAGGCCAGCATCCGCGCCGAGTTCGTCGACAACATACGCCGCCTGCGCCACCACGCCGCGCTGGGCCTGTGGTGCGGCAACAACGAGATGGAGATAGCCGTGCTGGAGAAGTGGTACAAGTTCACACCCAAGCAGTACGCTGACTACATCAAGATGTACGAATACATACTGCCCCAGGTGCTCCGCGAGCACGACCCGGATACCTTCTACTGGCCGGCCTCGCCCTCGTCGGGCGGCGGCTTCGACGACCCCGGCGACCCCGACCGCGGCGACGTGCATTACTGGCAGGTGTGGCACGGCAACAAGCCCTTCACCGAATACCGCAAGTACCTGTTCCGCTATGTGTCGGAGTTCGGCTTCCAGTCGTTCCCGTGCCTCAAGACGGTGGAGTCGTTCACCCTGCCCGAGGATCGCAACATCTTCTCCTACGTGATGGAGAAGCATCAGCGCAACGACGCCGCCAACGGCAAGATAATGAACTACATGGCCCAGACCTTCCTCTATCCCACCAGCTTCGACGTGATGCTCTACGCCTCGCAGCTGCTGCAGGCCGAGGCCATCCGCTACGGCGTGGAACACTGGCGGCGCAACCGCGGCCGCTGCATGGGCGCCATCTACTGGCAGATAAACGACTGCTGGCCGGTGGCGAGCTGGTCGAGCCTGGACTACTTCGGCCGCTGGAAGGCGCTGCACTACGCGGCCAAGCGCTTCTTCGCGCCGGTGCTGCTCTCCTGCGCCGAGGAGGGCATACTCACCCAGGACACCGACGTCAATGCCGAGCCCTACGACGTGAAGAAGGCCATCCGCCTGAACGTGTCCAACGAGACCATGGCTCCGGCCTGCGCGCGCGTCGAGTGGGCGCTGCGCCGCCCGGACGGCAGCATCATAGAGCAGGGTGCCGACGACGTGACCGTGCCCGCGCTCACCGCCTCGTGGCTGGACGGGCATGACTTCCCGGACGCGCCCACCTACGCCAGCTACGCCTCCTACGACATGTACATGGCGGGCGAGTGGGTCTCGGGCGGCACCGCGCTGTTCTGCCCGCCCAAGCACTTCGCCTTCGTCGACCCGCACCTCGCGCTCAGCGTCGAGGGCGATGCGATAACAGTTTCGGCCTCGGCCTACGCCCGCAGCGTCGAGATAACCTGCGAGGACGGCGACGTGCTGCTCAGCGACAACTACTTCGACCTCAACGCCGACAGCCGCACCGTGCGCATACTGCGCGGCTCCGGCACACGCTTCTCGGTCCGCTCGGTCTACGACATCCGCTGACCCCTGCAAATGGCAGCCCTCCGCAGCTTGCGGAGGGCTGCTCGGCTTATCAAAGGGGCATGGCGAGGGTGCGATGGGGAAGCAGGTCATTCGGGCTAACAGCGCGTCCGGCGGCGTGTACTCCGGGCGCACGGCGGTTCATGCTCTGGCACGTCAGAAATAT
>JBJEUC010000478.1:0-2057 GCA_051883635.1 Candidatus Fimadaptatus sp. | reverse complement strand
TGCCATAAACCTGCAGCCCGGCTCGGTGCCGGCCAGTATTTCGGGGAACACCTCATCCTTGGGGCCCCTGCGCGTTATGCGGCCCTCGGAGACCACCGCTATCTCGTCGGCCAGGTCGATTATGCGCTCCTGGTGCGATATCACGATAATCGTTGATTCGCTGCGGTCGTGCAGCGCGCGGAAGGTCTCAGTGAGCCGGGCGAACGACCACAGGTCGATGCCCGCCTCGGGCTCGTCGAATATCATCAGCTTTGAGTTGCGCGCCAGTATCGTGGCTATCTCTATGCGCTTGACCTCGCCGCCCGAGAGCGAGGCGTCCACCTCGCGGTCGATGTAGTCCCCCGCGCACAGCCCCACTCTGTTGAGGAAGCGGCAGCACGCCTGGGTGTCCAGCCCCTCCTGGCCCGCCGCCAGCTCCAGCAGATCGCGCACGCGCATTCCCTTGAAGCGCGGCGGCTGCTGAAAGCCGTAGCTCACGCCCAGCCGCGCGCGCTCGGTAACGCTCATGCCGGTTATGTCCACGCCGTCGAGCAGTATCTGCCCGCCCGTGGGCTGCTTGAGGCCCATTATCGCGCGCGCCAGCGTCGTCTTGCCGCCGCCGTTGGGGCCGGTAAGCACCAGAAACGCGCCGTCGGCCACGTCCAAATCCACACCGTTCAATATATCGGTGCGCGCGCCGCCGTCATGCGCCTGATATGTAAGACCGCGTATCTTAAGCATTTGTGCATCGCCTTTCCTGCCGCAGCCGGGTCCATTGGCTGCGGATACTGTGAATCCGACGGCCGGGGGAAGCTTCCCCTTGCAAGGAAGCGCCGCGCGCCCGGCCTGCGGGCCGCCGCTCTCCATCGGGGCGCGGGGCCGCCTGGGCTCCCCTCGCGCCGCATCTGCCGTCTGCTTTCCTACAATATATTACCACCGATTATAGCTGTTATCAAGCGAATTTATTGGCGGCAATGTTCAGGTATCATTGCGCGCCGGAGTTATCCACAGCCGCGCTCCGCTCGCGCCGATAGCGCGCGGGCGGCAGGCCCGTGGCGCGGGTGAAGCAGAGCGTGAAGTAGTTGCGGTCCGCAAAGCCCAGCCGGGAGGCCACGTCCTCTATGGTTATCGAGGTATTGGCCAGCAGCGAGCGGGCCAGGTCCATGCGCAGGGCCTGATAGTACCTGTACGGCGTGGTGCCCAGCTGCGCGCGGAAGCTGCGGTTGAGCGCGTCCACCGACACGCCGAAGAAGCGCGCCATCTCCCGCACGGAGAAGGGGCGCTGCACGCTGTTGCATACGTACTCGTCATACCGGCTCGCCAGGCTCTCGCCGCCGGGCGCGGGCGACGCTGTGCGTCGGGCGGTGTATATGCTCATCAGCGCGCCGAACACCTCGCGCGCGATCTCGCCCATATGCTCCCGCTCGTCGGCTATCAGCTCTATCACCCTCGTGAGCGCGCCCTCTGTGTCGCAGGCCGCCACCGCCTCCTCGCCGCCGAACAGCCGGTCGGCCAGGTCGTTTATGAGCGCGCCGCGCAGGTTGAGCCACAGCGTCTCGGGCGGGTCGTGCGCGTCGGCATGGATGCGGTACTCCGCGTCGTGCGGCAGCAGGAACGCATCGCCCGCGCGCAGCGCGTGGTTGCGCCCGCCGCAGCTCAAGCGCAGCGTGCCCGAGAGCACGCAGCCCAGCACGTTGGTCGGGCTGCCCGCGCGCTCTATCGCGTAGGTCGGGTCGGCGTTGAGCCGCCCGGCCTGCCGCACGCAGATGAGCTCGCAGGGCGGCTGTCGGCTCGGGAAGAACGTCTCGTTGAATATCACCCACTATCACCCGCCTTCATACAGATGATAGCACATGCGCGGGCCCCGTGCAAGTTTTCCATATAAATTGCCGGGTTAGCTATATAGATAATACGCGCGCAGGTGGTGTAATATATGCTCAGGCACAAAGCCAAGGGAGGTATAACGCATGAAGCGATATACGGGCGATTACACTGCGAACATATCCTTTCCGCTGGGCGGCATCGGCTCGGGCAGCATAGGCCTGGCCGGCAACGGCGCGCTTGTGGACTGGGAGATA
>JBJEUC010000477.1:0-2059 GCA_051883635.1 Candidatus Fimadaptatus sp. | reverse complement strand
CAGCAGGTCGGCCGGGTCCATGGAGCCGCCCAGCTTCAGGAAGGCCAGGTAGTCCTCGACCGCGCCCTCATCGCCGCTGGCTATGTACTCGCAGATGGATGCCGCGTAGGCGACCGACGTTGCGTACTGATAGACGTAGTAGTTGTAGTACATGTGGGGGATGGTCGCCCACTGGTAGCGGTAGTCCGGGTACGTCTTTACCGCATCGCCGCGATAGGTCTCGTTCAGCTCCATCCACAGGTCGCTCAGCTCCTCCGCGTCCAGTGAGTAGCCCGCCTCAACCGTCTGGTAGGCGGCGTCCTCGAACTCGGCGTACCAGGCCTGCGAGAAGAACGTGCCGGCGAACATGCTCAGCATGTTTTCCAGATAGAACAGCCTCTCGTCCTCGGTGGCCGCGTGCTCCATCATGTAGGTGTAGTAGAGCAGCTCGTTGGTCGTGGAGGCGACCTCCTGGGTAAAGATGGTCGGGCTCGCATAGACCAGGCTCTGGTTCTCCGCCGAGTATTCGGAGTAGATAGCGTGGCCCATCTCATGCGCCAGCGTGCTCACGTCGGTCGAATAGCCTTCGTAGTTGAACAGCAGGTAGGGCTGGTACTCGTTGCCAACGCTCATGGAGAACGCGCCGGTGTCCTTGGTGTCGGTAGAGTATGCGTCGATGTGGTTGCTGCTGACGAGCTGGTCATAATGGGCGATGTAGTCCTCGCCCAGCACGCTGAGCGCCTCGCGCACCTGCAGCACAGCCTCATCGTAGGGGAGCATGCCGGGGTCGTATTCGGAAATATAGTCGGCCAGGTCGAAGCCGTACTGCTCCTCAAGGCCCAGCGTGCGGCGATGGATGTCCAGATAGCGCTGGTAGTCCGCCGCGCCCTCATGCGCCGCCTCTATGACCATGTCGTATATCGCCGGATCGACATCCGAGAGCGCAAGCGCGGCCTCCCGGCTGGTCTCGTAGTTGTCCAGCTGCGCATACGCCCAGTTGGTGGCGATGCACGATTCCAGCAGCGCGGTAAAGGTATTGATGAAGTCTACGGGCCTGGTCAGCGCCGTCTGATTGCACAGCGCCTTGAACTCGCGGTCGTAGTCGTCGCTGGACACTATCTGGGAGTACAGCGCGTCAGTCAGCTCCGCCGTGGTGCCGTCGGGCATCTCGATAATGGGGTCGGGCAGGTCAACATAGGTCATGATGTTGAATATGTCCTCGGCACGCCCCAGAGCGGGGGACAGTATGGCCAGCGCCGTGTTTGTCTCCTCGCTGAAGGGCTCGTAGTCCTCATCCAGGTAGCCCTCCAGGTAGTAGGCCAGCGGCTCCAGCAGCGGGTCGCTCATTATCTCCTGGCGCGTCTCCAGCGGGAGCGCGAATATCTCGCTTTCAGCAAACGCGTTGTACTGGCTTTCCAGACTGTACAGCGTGTCCAGCCTGGCAAGCAGCGTGCTGAAGACCGGGTCCGAGGCGTCGAGGGAATACCCCAGGTTCGCATACAGGTACAGCTTGTTCTCCAGGCGCGTCAGCTCGCCCACCACGAAGAACTGCAGATAGTCGTACAGCCCCTGCGCGGTGTTCAGCGTCCCGCGGAAGGACTCGAGCTGCGGCAGCATCTCCATGACCGCGTCGTAGTCGGCCATCCACTCGTCCTCGCTTGCGTAGATCTCGGTCAGGTCCCACTTCGTAGGATATGTGTTGCCTTCGGCCAGGGCCGTCAGGCAGCCCATCGCCATTACGAGCGCCAGCAGGAAAGCGGCGATCCTCTTGGTCATCCTCATGTGATCCGCTCCTTTTCGTTTGGTATGGTCGGTCTGCCCCTCCGCCCCGCAGGGCAGCGCGCCGCGATGAGCCGGGCCGCAGGGACCCACTGGAGGTATCCGGGCACAGGCGGACAGCCCGGAAGGCTGCCATTACCTTCCGGAACAGGGCATACATGCCCTATTACCCTAATGATAACACAAAGCCTGTCAAAACTCAATGATGTTGCCCGCATTAATTTGCAATATGCCGACCGGTCGCAGAGCATAAGCAAGGCAGAAGAGCGCCGGTCGGTATCCGCCGCCTCTCTGCCCAATA
>JBJEUC010000476.1:0-2067 GCA_051883635.1 Candidatus Fimadaptatus sp. | reverse complement strand
GACGCTCTCTATCATGGCGGCCCTATTCATTATATATTTTACTTTATTTCGCTGCAGTTGTCCAATAATATGCGGCTCAAACTGTGAATTTAACCTGTCGCACTTTTCGACGAACTCCTGCACGCGGTTCTCGCCTATGCGCACTATGCCGCATTCGCTCAGCGGGTTTATCTCCTCGGGCGTGTGGCGCTTGGTCACCGCCATCAGCTCTACCGGGCCCACCGCCGCCGCCTCTATCGCGCGGCGTATCGCCATTACGTTTGCCCTTACGTCCGCCATACAAAAGACCTCCGCATTCCCGTCACTTTATCACTACCACCATGCCGGGATACACCGCGCCCTCGCTCACGGGCTCAATAAGCGAATATTCGCCGTCCGAAGCGGTCACGCTGACCGGTATGAACTCGTACTCCTCGCCGTTGCGGCGGTAAACGCCCGTCACGCCGTTGACCGTATATATCGCCCCCGTGGGCGCCCTGAGCCCCGAATACTGCGTGCCCACCGACGCGCGGGTCGTCCTCAGCCCTATCGTGGGCATCACGTCCTGGTCGATGTCCATGCGTATGAGCGTGGCGTTGTCAAAGCGCTTGAAGTTGGCCACAGTCGCGGTATATACGTAATCCTCGTAGCCCGACAGCGTGAGCGTATACGTCTGCCCCACCGAGGGCATGTACTGAGCGTCCTCCGCTATCAGCAGCACGCTCCAGCGCGAGGAGTCTATCACCTTGAACAGCGGGGTCGAGCCGCGCGTCTCGTTGGTCAGGGCGGGCCGGTCGCCGCGCAGCACGCCGCGCAGGTCGCTCATGGTGAGCGAATCGTAGTTGCCGTCCGAGAGCAGGGTCTCGTAGCCGTCCAGGTAGAAGCTGACTATGCCGGGACAGGGGGCCGTGTAGTCGCGCTTCCAGCTGGCTATCGAATTCATCAGCTGGGTCTCCTTCTGATAGAGATTGCTCAGCTGCGTCTCCTCGCGCTTGGAGGTGCGCAGGTAGTCCTGGCGCTCGTTCATGGCCTGCTCCAGCTGCGCCTGCACGGTGAGCAGGTTGCCCTGCTCCTTGCCCTGTATTATCGTTTGCAGCTCGGATGCGCGCTGGGCCACCGCCTGCGTGTAGAGCTCCAGGTTGTCGTCCAGTATGTTTTCAAGTATCTGGCTGTAGTATTCGCGTATCTCCTTGCGGGTGCTCTCCAGGCTTTCCATTTCCTTTTCGGAATAGCCGGACGCGTATATGCTGGCCACCGTATCGCCGGTGCTCACCAGCGCGCACTCCTCGGCCACGTAGTTCACGCGCGCGTAGCTCTCGGTGCTGACCACCGTCTCGCCGCGCATTATCACGGCGTCCAGCTCGCGCGTCTGGCCGATGGCGCCTATCTCCACCGTCACCTCGCGCACCGGGTCGTCGTGCGTCATATATACCGAAAAGGCGATGATAGAGGCCACCAGCGCCAGTATCACAAAGAAACGTCCCGTAACCCTTCTGCGTCCGGCCAAAGCTCACACCTCAATTTTGTCAATACTTTATCCCGACTCACTGCGCCTCGTAGGACTCGCGCATGCGGCTGAGCACGCGCCGCTCCACGCGCGATATGTACATCTGCGACACGTTCAGTTCGCTGGCCACGTCGCGCTGCGAGCGCTCGCCCACGAAGCGGGCGATTATCACCTTGCGCTCCAGCTCGCCCAGCTTGTCCAGCTCGCGCCTAAGGTAATCGCTCATCTCCACGCCCTCCAGCGCCGGGTCCTCGTCGCCCAGCCTGTCGGCCACGCTCTGCTCGCCCTCGTCGCCGCTGGGCTCGTCCAGCGACACGCCGTAGCCCGCAATGCGGCTGTCCATGGCCTCCACGACCATCTCCAGCGGCATCTTCATCTCCTGCGCTATCTCGGCCGCGGTGGGGTTGCGGCCCAGGCTGTGGCCCAGCTTCTCGCGCGTCCTCTCGGCCTTCTGGGCCAGCTCCACCGAGCGGCGCGGCAGGCGCACCAGGCGCAGCCGGTCGCGGAAGTAGTTCTTGACCTCGCCCACCACCGTGGGCGTGGCGAAGGTGGAGAACTCAACGCCCTTTGAGCAGTCGAAC
>JBJEUC010000475.1:0-2076 GCA_051883635.1 Candidatus Fimadaptatus sp. | reverse complement strand
CTTCATACCCGCAGACGTCTCTCCATACCTCTTTGCGTTCCATGCGTTCTCCAATATACGCAGCTTATAAATACTTTCAGTACATTATTACGATGTATAATCGCAGTCAACATCTACCGTACTTCCCTACCAGTATCTCGTGAACCGACTCGATCATCGTCGCGAACGCCGCGCAGTCCTCGCGCGTCATGGGCTTGCCGCAGCACATCACGCCGTCGTCGCGCATGAAGTCGGAGAAGTCCCTCATTATGTGGTTCAGGTCCGGCTTGACCTGGCTGTAGTCGGCGCGCTCCTTCACGTCCGACTTGAGCAGCAGCCACAGCGGGTTCACGTTCAGCTCGCGCGCCACCGAGTCGACGACGGGCATCTTGATGTTGCGTATGTCGCCGTTCTCCCAGCGGTGCACCGTGGCGCGGCTCATGCCGAGCCTCGACGCCAGGTCCGACGCCGATATACCAAGCTCGACGCGCCTCTCCTGTATCCTTTTTCCTATTCCGTTGTGGTCCAAAATATTCACCTACTTTAACTTTAATATACACAATATGCGCAAAAAGTAAAATATTTTGTCTCATTATGCTACAGGTTGTATTTACCAGTTGAAATAGTGCGCAAATTGATTTAATTTTGAATTGTGCGACACATAATGCGACTTTCCGAGTCGCGTATCGCAACATACATACGGAGGTGCTTTTCATTGATCAACACGAAGGCCGTGAGGCACAGGATGGTCGACCTCGACCTGAACAACTCGAAGCTGGCGGAGGCGTGCGGCGTCAGCGCGCCGTACATGTGCTCGATAGTGAAGGGGCAGAAGCCGCTTACGCTCGGCATTGCGTTCAAGATGCAGAAGGCGCTCGGCGTGTCCGACGACGAGTTCTGCTTCTACTTCATGCAGAGGGACGGTGACGGGCTGTGAGGGTCGTGAACGTGATGAGGGACGGCACCGTCAGGGAAGACCTGTCGGGCCACGTCGTGAGGATGGAGGACGCCCGCACGCTGTACGCGGGCCTGAGGAAGAGGGGTGCGTCGAATGGCTGAGTACGCCCTGGCGCTCGCGACGGCGGCGCTGCTCTACACGGTCGCGAAGTTCGTGAAGCTGCAGGCGATAGAGGACTTCTACCAGGCGGTGCGCATGTCCCACAGCCTTGCGATGCAGAACTACATGGAGGTGGCCCGCCGCGAGGGCAAGGACATGGAGAAGGCGTGGCTCGCCTACCCGGACGTCGTGGCCGAGCTGGTCGAGGAGGTCTGCTCCCCGATGACGCTGGGCATCGTACACCTCATGTCGGGCGACTTCGACGCGTACGTGGCGGCGGCCGTCGCCCAGAGCATGCCGGAAGATGTGAAGTAAACGTGTTTTGTGCTTAACGTTATTGCATAGCAAACGGTAGCACGATAGATTGAATGCAGCCGCAACGGGCGGCTCGGAACGCGAGAGGAGATGCAAGGTTATGGACGATGAGAAGTTGAAGAAGCTGGAGGAGAGGTTCGGCAGCGACCTCATGGCGCTGTACTGGATCACCGAGGCCGACGGCCTCATGGAGAGGGCCGCCAGGCTCATCATGGAGGGCGGCCGCGAGTTCGACGCGTACATGACGACGCTCGACGCGTCGCTGGCCCTCGGCAAGGCGGCTAATTGCGCCGCGAGGTACTACCATGGCAGCGAGTAAGCCCATGCCCGTGCGCGGCGTCGACCCGTGGCCCCACCAGGTGCAGGCGTACGAGGAGGCCGTGCACGAGCTGACCGAGTGCGGGGGCGGCTACGGGCTGCTGTTCGACCTCGGCACGGGCAAGACGCTCACCGCCGTCGGCATCGCCGGCAGGCTCCACGAGGACTTCGGCGTGGGCCGCGTGCTCGTGATGGCGCCCAGCTCCGTCCTTCCCGAGTGGCGCAAGGCGCTCGACAGGTACGCCGGGTTCGGCTACGCCGTGACCGAGTGCACGGGGACGGCCGCGCAGCGGCACAAAAGGTTCGCCGAGGCGATGGCGGCGTCGGCCGAGGGCGCGTGCTCGTTCGCCGTCGTGAACTACGAGAGCGCGTGGCGCACCGAGGACGCGGTCCTCAAGTTCGCCCCG
>JBJEUC010000474.1:0-2076 GCA_051883635.1 Candidatus Fimadaptatus sp. | reverse complement strand
AGGACGAGACCGGCGAGCTGTGGTACTACGACCCGGCCGTGACCGGCGAGCGCGGCGCCGAGTACGAAGCGCCGGCCATGGGCGTGCTGCCCAGCGAGAGCCTGGCCGCGACGCGGGCGCTGCTGGAGGGCGCAGTGGATGCGGAGTGGCTGAGCGCGCTGTATGAGGTGGACATGGCGCGCAAGCGCTGGAATTTCAGCGCTGACCGTTGGATGACCGACGCGGAGTACGGCGATTACTATCGCAACCAGAAGTCGCACTACTTCACCTTCGCCCACCTCACGAGCGAGGGCGTGCCCGTGCAGGGCGACTGCGTGTTCGTGAACGTGGGCGTGGACGGGCTCTCGGGGCTCACGCTCAACTGGCACGAGCTCATCGAATCCGATGCGCGCATAGCGCCCCTGCCGCTGGAGGAGGCGATATCCCTGGCCGACAGCACGCGCGAGCGCGACACGGTGCTGTACCTGGCCGACCTCGTCTACTCAAACTGGCTCACCGGGAGCGAGGTCTACGACCTCAGCTGGTACCTGTGCACGTCGAACGGCAACTACGTCGTTGACTGCGTGCTGGGCAAGCACATGTGCGACAGCTACGAATACTGAGCCGTCCCTTTAACGGCTCACGCGGGCCGCACCCGGCGCTCCGCATGGCGGGGGACTCAAGCGCCGAGGGCGCAGCGTGCATGGCAAAGGCGGCCGTCCCGCAATGGACGGCCGCCTTCGCCTGCCTCGAATACCCGCGAGCGCGCGAATACCGCTGCCCGCGCGCTTCACCACGCCCGTCGTCGGCAGGCGCGCCCACTCACGCGCTGACCTGCGCGCTGGATACGAAGGTCTTTTCGATGCGGGCGCGCACGCTCTCCTCGGACAGCCCGAGCGCCAGCGCCAGCTCCTCACACAGCGCCTGCTCCGAGCGCCTGAGTATCTGCTCCTCCATCGAGGACAGGCGGCCCAGCGTGCCGGAATCGGTCAGGTGCTTTGCGTATATGCTCTTCACCGTGCGCGCCAGCGCGTCGCAGGTGTTGCCGCTCAGCAGCGCGTCGTAATGCTCCTGCAGGGACTTCTTGTCGCGCGCGCGCGACACCGGAGCGGGTAGGGCGGCGAGCGAGTCGAGCAGCGCGCGCGCCTCACCGCTGCCTATCAGCGGGCGCAGCCCTCCGTCCTGGTCCACGGGCACGTATATGCGCCCCTCGTACTTCACGGGCCGCAGATGGTAGTACAGGCACTTCTCCGCCGCCGCCATGGCCAGATGGGATATGTCCTCTATGCGGCACACGCCGTCCCGCTTGTATATCACGTAGTCGCCTATGTTGTACATGGTATCACCCCGCCGTCTGCCCGGCCCTGCGGGTCAATCAAGGTAGTCGCCGCAGGCGTAGCTGTTGTACTGCTTCTTTATCCGTATCATTATGGAGCCGTCCTCCTGCGCCGTCTCGGACACTATCCGGTACTTCACGCGGCTGTGCTCCATGTGGGCCTTGTAGCTCTCCACCTCGCGGCGCGTCATGGCCACGGCCTCGTCGTGCGGTATGTCGTCATTCAACATGAAATGTATGGTCTGCTCCAGGCAGGCGTATTTTATCCTCTTCACGGCCTAAGACCTCCTTTTTTGTATGTGAATATTATATCAGCGTTTTGCGCTTTTCGGTAATCCACAAAATGCGCAAAACTCAATTTTCTACGTGAATGCGCATGACTGAGCGCCTGCACATGCAGCTTATATCACAAATAAGCATATACTTCAATAATGCATCAGCCCGGCTTGGGGCGGGCATGCGCGTTTTGCGCCTGCGCATATTGCACAATGAAATTCACATTGGCTTGCCTGCGCTTGACAAAACCGTGCATACTGTATATACTGTTCATATACAGAAGGAGGACGCCATGGACATTGTGATACGCACCGCAAGCGATGAGCCGCTGTACAGCCAGATATACCGCCAACTGCGCGACCAGATCATCGCCGGCACGCTCGCGCCCGGCGACGCGCTGCCCTCGATACGCAGCCTGGCGCGCGACCTGCGCATAAGCGTGATTACGACCAAGCGCGCCTACGACGAGCTGGAGCGCGACGGCT
>JBJEUC010000473.1:0-2077 GCA_051883635.1 Candidatus Fimadaptatus sp. | reverse complement strand
TGCCCACGAACGCGCGCATACGGCCGGCCGCGTGCAGCTCCTGCTCCATGGCGGCATAGACCGCGTCGGCGTCGTGGCCGGTGCCGTGGCCCATGAACACCACGCCCTCGTCGGCGGCGAGCTCGCCCAGGTCGGCGCGCAGCTCCTGCGCCAGCTCGCGGCGATCGTCCGCGCCCTCCAGCAGCGGCCCGCCGAAGCTCAGCGCCTCGAAGGCGTCGGCCTCGCCGCGCGCGGCGGCGACCAGCTTGTCATGCTCATAGCCGCCGATGACGTGCGTGGGCTGAACGGCCACGCGCCTTACGCCCTGCGCGGCCAGCGCCCGCAGCGCCGCCCCGACGTCGCTCACGCGCACGCCCTCCTGCCTGAGCAGGGCCCGCGCCACCATGGAGCTGGTGAACGCGCGCGCCACGAGCATATCGGGAAAGGCGGCGGCTATGTCCCGCTCTATCGCGCCTATCGCCGCGTCGCGCGCGTGCGGGTGGGTCGTGCCGAAGCTGGCCACCAGTATCGCCTCACGCGTTGCCGCCATCGGCGCTTCCCCCTCCCGCCGGTCGGGCTATCATTATCACATGTATGCCGCGCTCCAGCGCGGGCAGCACCTTCTCGGGCACGCCGCCCGCCGCGCCCGAATCCTTGGACACCATCGCGCGGATGTCCAGCATGTCGTACAGCGCCGCGTTGAGCGCCGCCGTGAACGGCCCCTGCATCGCAATCACATGGCCGGGGAGCATATCCAGCTCCTCGCACATGGAAAGCACATGCGCGGTGGGCAGCACGCGCGCGTACAGGCGCTGGGCCGGGAGCGCTGCGGCGTACTGGCAAAGCGTATGGCTGCCGGTGGTGAGCAGCACGTTGCCCTGCGTGCGCTCGAGCGCCTTCACCGCGCCGGCGGTGTCATCCACCCACTCGACGCACTCCTGCCAGGTATGGTCGCCCCGGGAGCGCTCCACGCGCTCGCAGGAAATGCCCAGCTGCCCGCAGCAGCGGCGTATGTTTTCGGTAACGTGCACCGCGAAGGGATGGGTCGCGTCTATCACCCGGTCGGGCCGCTCGTCCGCCAGCAGGCGCAGCATCGCCTGCTCGTCCAGCACGCCCACCCGGCAGTCGACCTCCCGGGGCAGCAGCGCGCGGGCGTACTCGCTGGTAACGCACACGAGCAGCTCGCCCTCATCCCGCATCAGGCGCTCCGCCAGCGCCCGCCCCTCGGCCGTGCCGCCAAACAGAACCGTCTTCATAAGCGCACCTCCGCTCAGAATTCCACGCCCAGCCGGGCCTTGAGTCCCTCGTCGTAGGGATGGCGGCGCTTGACCAGCTCGGTCACGTAATCGGCGCGCGCCTTGAGCGAATCGGGCGCGCTGCGGCCGGTGGTCACTACCTCGCCGTACTCAAGGCCCGCGTCGATGAGCCGCCACATGGCCTCCTCGCTCACCAGGCCCAGGTGCGCGGCTATCGCCAGCTCGTCGAACACCATCAGCTGCGGCTGCTCGCGGCGCGTGAGCTCGAGCAGCTGCTCCAGCTCCTGCTCCTGCTGCACGCGCGCCTCCTCGCGCTCCCCGGGCGTCATCCTGAAGGTGAACTTCTTTATCGGCGTCACCTCGACCACATGGGCGCTGGGGAACTGCCTGAGCGCCTCCAGCTCGCCCGAGCGGCCGTTTTTGACGAACTGCGCTATGAGCACGCGGCGCTCATGGCCCAGCGCGCGCAGCGCCAGCCCCATCGCGGCCGTGGTCTTGCCCTTGCCGTCGCCGGTATAAAGGTGCAGCCTGTTTACACTTTCCATATCGAGTCATCCTCCCTCAGACGGCGGCTGGCGCCCAGCGGCGCGCCCGCAGCGTCCATGTACAATACGTCCACCCGGCACGCGCCCCTCACGCGCGCCTCGCAGTACTCCTGCGCCGAATCGGCCATCAGCTCCCACACGCGCCCATAGCCCGCGCGCGCGATAGCGCCCAGCGCCGCGTCGGTCGTCACGCAGGCGCGCACCTCGCGCAGAAGTGCGACCTCCGCGCCCATGAGCGCCAGGTGCGCCATTATCGCCTCGCGGCGCGCGTCGCCGTAGCGGCTGTGCGTCTGCATG
>JBJEUC010000472.1:0-8519 GCA_051883635.1 Candidatus Fimadaptatus sp. | reverse complement strand
AGCGGCTGTGCGTCTGCATGACGCCGGCGGCCACCTTGGCGAGCTTGCCCGGATGCCCGGCCATAAGCAACCGCTCGTAGCCCAGGCCGGCCGCCGTGTCCAGCGAAAAGCCCACGTAGTTGCTCATCTGCGCGATGGGCAGGCGCGGATACAGCCGCGCCAGCGCCTCCTCGCCCTGATTGCCGAACGCCAGCCCCAGCGCGCGCGCGCCCCGCGCATAATGCATGCGCAGCTCCAGCGCGATGGACTCGGTGAGCGCGTCCTCGCTCATGGGGCGCACTATGCCGCTGGTGCCCAGCACTGACAGCCCGCCCACTATGCCCAGGCGCGGGTTGAACGTGCGCGCGGCCAGCTCCTCCCCGCCCGCTATCGACACCGTCACGCGGGCGGCGGCGGTGGGATAGACGCTGCGCACGGCCCGGGCAATCATCTCGCGCGGCACGGGGTTTATCGCCGCCGCGCCTACCGGCAGCTTGAGCCCGGGCTGGGTCACGGTGCCCACGCCCGGCCCGGCCGCGAACTCTATACCGCCCGCGTCCGGCAGCACGTCCACGCGCGCGCGCACTTCGCAGCCGTTGGTTATGTCCGGGTCGTCGCCGGCGTCCTTTATCACGCCGCACTCGAACCCGTCGCGCGCGACGATATCCGCCGTAAACGCGCGCCCGGCGGGCACCACTATCTCCACGCGCCCGGGGCATTCGCCGTCGCGCCGCCACAGGCAGCTGGCCAGCGCCGCCGCAGCCGCGCAGCTGCCCGTCGTGAAGCCCTCCCTCATTTGCGGTAGCCTCGCGGCGTGACAAGCCGCCCGTCCTTGAGCACGGTGGAACGGTTTCCTATTATAACAGTCGTGAACATGTCGACCTGCGCGTCCGCCAGTTCGCCGAGCGTCATTATGCGCGTCTCCTGGCCCTCGCGGCCGATATTGCGCACCCAGCCGCACATCACGTCGGCGGGCTGCCAGCGCAGGATTATGTCCACCGCCCGGCGCAGGTAGTCGGCGCGCTTTTTGCTGGCCGGGTTGTATATGGCCATGCAGAAATCGCCCCGCGCTGCCGCGTCCAGGCGCTTTTCTATCACGTCCCAGGGCGTGAGCAGGTCGGACAGGCTCACTATAGCCATGTCGCCGGCCAGCGGCGCGCCCAGCAGCGCCGAGGCGGTAAGCGCCGCCGTGACTCCCGGCACCACCTCGACCTCGTCCTCCGGGCCGGCCAGCTCCAGTATCAGCGAGGCCATGCCGTAGACCGCCGCGTCGCCCGAGCATACCACGGCCACGCGCTTGCCCTCGCGCGAGAGCCTGACCGCCTCGCGGCAGCGCTCCACCTCGCCCAGCATGGCCGTCTCAAAGGTCGGCTTGTCCGCGAACTCCTCGCGCACCAGGTCGATGTAGGTCCTGTATCCCACCAGCACGTCGGCCTGCGCAAGCGCCGCGTCCGCCGCGGCCGTGCGGCACAGCCTGTCGCCCGGGCCTATGCCCACCACGTATATCATATTCCTTCCTCCCCCGCGAGGGCCAGCGTTATGCCCTCATATACGGTCTTGCCGCGCAGCAGCGCACCCGCCGAGGCGAGCACCGCCGCGCGCTCGCACACGCAGCCCACGCCCACGGTGCGCTCGACATAATCCGAATGGGCGAACACGCCCGGCGCCGCTTCCAGCTCCTGCGCGGTATAGGTCACAAAATCCAGACGGTACTTTTGCGCAAAGTCGATGAGCGCCTGCTCGTCGGCCTTGCGGTCTATCGAGGCCAGCGCGCGCAGCGACAGCAGCGACACGCCGCACTTGTCCAGAAAGTCCAGCGCGGCGCGCTCGAACGCCTGCGAGTCCACGCCCCGGCGGCAGCCCGCGCCCAGCACCAGCGTGCGCGGCCTGAGCCTGAGCGTGACCGGGAAGGGCGGCGTGAGCGTGCGCTCGGTTATCATCACGCCCACCTCGCCCCCGGCGAGCGCGCGCGCCGACACGGCCTTGATGGCCGCAGGGTTCTCTATCGCGCAGTCGTTCTTGACCGCCCATACGTCTATCGCGGGCACGCCGTTTATGTCGGTCGCCGTGGTTATCACGGGCTCGGCCCCGGTCCGGCGCGCTATCTCCAGCGCCAGCTCGTTGGCCCCGCCGATGTGCCCCGAGAGTATCGGTATCACGTGCCGCCCGCGCTCGTCCATCACCAGCACGGCCGGGTCGGTGGTCTTGCTGCGCACATGGGGCGCTATCGCGCGCACGGCGATTCCCACCGCGCCTATGAACAGCAGCGCGTCCGCAGAGCCGAACGCCTCCTGCGCCCAGGCCATCACGCTCGCGGGGCGCTCGACCGGCACGCCCAGCCTGTCGCCCCAGGCCGCGCCCCGGTCGGTGAAGGCTACCGCGCGCATCACTTGCTCGCCTCCCTGTAGCCGTGCGCGAAGGTGGGGTCGTACAGCTTCGAGCGCTCATATTCGTCGCCCAGGAAGCCGCCCACCAGCACCAGCGCCGTGCGCCCGTAGCCGCGCGCCAGCTCCGGCAGGGTCGACAGCGTGCCGCGCACCACGGCCTCGTCGGGCCAGGACGCCTTGTACACCAGCGCCGCCGGGGTCTCAGGCGCATAGCCGCCCGCTATCAGCTCCGCGCAGAGCTCGTCCAGCATGCCCGCGCTGAGGAACAGCGCCATGGTCGCGCCATGCGCCGCCAGCGAGCGCACGCTCTCGGCCTCCGGCACGGGCGTGCGGCCCGCCATGCGGCTGATTATCACCGTCTGCGACACGCCGGGCAGCGTGTACTCCGCCCGGAGCGCCGCCGCCGCCGCGTTGAGCGAGCTCACGCCCGGCACCACCTGATACTCCCGGCCGCGCGCATCCAGCGCGTCCATCTGCTCACGTATCGCACCGTATATGGACGGGTCGCCCGTATGCAGCCGGACGACCACCCTGTCCGGGCCGTCGCCGCGCTCAAACGCCTCCAGCACCTGCTCCAGCGTCATGTGCGCGCTGTCCAGTATCTCGCAGTCCGCGCGGCACGCCTTTAGCAGCGCCGGGTTCACGAGCGAGCCCGCGTATATCACCATGTCCGCGCGCCGGAGCAGCTCCTGACCGCGCACCGTTATCAGGTCCTCAGCCCCGGGACCTGCGCCAATGAAGTATATCATACCTTGCCCTCCCAATCTGCCGAAATGACGAACACCGGATTCTGCGCCCTGAACATGCGGTAGCGGCCCACCTTGTCCAGCCTGGACACCGCCACCTGCGAGGCCTCCAGGCCCTGCCAGCCCTTGAGGCGCTCCATCAGCTCCGCGGCGCTCTCGAGCGTGACCGCGTTGGCGACCAGCCGCACCGGCCGGCCCAGGCTCTCTATGAGCGCTATCACATCGCAGGCCGCGCCGCCGCAGCCGCCCAGGAATACGTGCGTGGGCGCGGGAAGGTCGCAAAGCGCCCCGGGCGCGCTGCCCGGCACGACCTCCACGTTCTGCAGCGCGAAGCGGCGCACGTTTGCGCGTATCAGCTCCACCGCGTCCTCGTCGCGCTCTATCGCCCAGACCGTGCCCCAGGGGCAGGCGCGCGCGCACTCCACCGACACGCTGCCGGTGCCCGCGCCCACGTCCCACACCACCGAGTCCTCCTCCAGCCGGAGCGCCGCCAGCGCCAGCGTGCGTATCTCGCGCTTGGTCATGGGCGTGGCGCCGCGCTCGAACGCGCCGTCGTCCAGGCCGATGTGCTCCCGCGCGGATGCGGGCTGCGGGTTGCGCACGCGCACCATGCACATGGAGTCGAACTCCGCGCCGCACAGCTCCTCAGGGCTGCCGCGCGTGATGCGCTCATCCGCATAGGACAGGCGCTCGCCCACCGCGACCTCGACCCCGTCCAGCCCGCCGCTCAGGAGCGTGCTGCATATCCACGCCGGGTCATGGCGTTTGTCGCAGAACAGGAGCGTACTGGCATTTGCGCGCACGGCGCGGCACAGCGCCTGCGGCGGCAGCTCGCGGCCGTGCCCGCTGAGCACGCACGCCTCCTGCCAGCTCTCGCCCAGCGCCGCGCACAGCGCCTGCAGCGCGCTCACGCCCGGCACCGCCCGCACATTCTCCGCGCCGAACGTGCGCTCCAGCAGCGGCAGCATGCTGTACACGCCCGTATCGCCCGACACCAGCACGGCCACCCGCCGGCCCGCCTCGCGCTCGCGCCCGATGGCGGTCAGCGCCTCGCCCAGCGGCTCCAGCGGGCGCAGGCGGCCCTCCGGCGCGAGGTGCGCGTGTCTGCGCGCGGCGAACACGCACTCGGCGCGCTCCATCTCCGCCCGGGCGCGCAGAGTGAGTCCGTCCTCCGCGCCCGGGCCCACGCCTATCACGGCAATCCTTTCCATATCGCATTCCTCCACAAAAAAAGCCCCCCGTGCGCACGCAGGGAGGCATATCGATCACAGCGGCGCGCACCGGGGCGCACCCTCAATCCGGCATATCGTTCTCCACTTGCCCAAGAACTATCCGCGCGCGCAGGAAGGTCTCCTGACTTGCGGCTGCGTTGCCCGCCGCGCGAACGCCTTCTCGGGCTCATGCCCAATGGCCGTGTCCGCGCATTGCCGCTTTACAGTAATGGCTGTTGTACCGGAATCGCACCGGTTTCCCTGTTTGCGCCGCTCCCGCGACGCCGCCTGAGCGCATATTCAGCTGTATATATTATGGCACATCCAAATGGCGTTGTCAACGCAAAAATGGGGTGCGGAGGGGTGGTTTCATGCTGCGCGAAGGAGATATGCCCGGTAAGGTTGAGGGAGCGGCAGGCTTCGACCACTCCCGCCCACGCGCAAGAACGGCTTCATTGGGAGCCCGGCCGTCATCACAGGCCACGCTTGCCTGAGGCAGGCGCAGTATGGTAGGCTTCGAACGCTTTAACCCACTCGCGAGTGCGGCAACGGCCTCCCCAGCCGCTCCCCAACCTTCCCTTAACTCGCAAAGGCGCGGCGGCCCAGTCCACGCGCGAGTGCGGCTGCGGCGGGAGCCCGGCCGTCATCACAGGCTACGCTTGTCTGGGGCAGGCGCGGTATGGTAGGCTTCGAACGCTTTAACCCACGCGCACGCGCGGCGACGGCCTCCCCAGCCGCTCCCCAACCGCCTCTTGACGCGCAAAGGCGCGGCGGGATGGTTTCCCGCCGCGCCCGGATAGCGCTTTATCACTTGCTCGCGTTGAAGTCCTCGTAGGCCTTGGTGGTCAGCTCGATGTAGGTGTCAATCTGCAGGCTGTCCATGTCGGCGAGGAAGGCGTCCCAATCGGTGTCGACCGACTTGGCGCCGGTGATGAACTGCATGACCCACTCCTTGTAGGAGGTGAAGAGCGCGGTCTCTATCAGAGCCAGCTCCTCGGCGGTCTCGCCGGTGGCCTTGAAGGTGGGGTACTTGTAGTCGTCATAGTAAGGCGCAAGAGCCGCGGACTGCTGGCCCAGGCGAGCCTCGGAGCCACCGTTGGAGTAGATGTCGGCGCGCACTGCGAAGCGGGTGTTGAAGTCGTTCTGGCCGCAGCCCTGGATGTTCCAGCGGAGGTTGTTGAGTTCGCCGTGCATGTTCTCCAGCAGCTCGAACTCAGCGGGCTCATTGGTCATGGTAGTACCGGGGTTGGAAGGATCGACGTAGTCCCACTGCTCGCCCTTCACGCCCCACATCTCGCGCAGCGAGCCTTCGTCGCTGAAGAGCAGGTCGGCCCACTGGAAGGCGACCTTGAGCTCGTCGTCGGAGAGCTTGTCGGTGAAGGTCACGTAGGCGTTGGAAACGCTCATGGTGTCGTTATAGGGCACGCCCTGGTAGCCGTTGGGGCCGGTCAGAGGCAGGCACATCTCCCAATCCTTGTTGACCGGGCTGCCCATGGCCTGGGACATGTACAGGTGGCCCAGGTTCAGAGCACCGACCAGGCCGGTATCGGCATCGACCAGAGCGGTCATCATGGCATCGGTCTGGGTGTAGGCAGCGGGGTCTATCAGGCCCTCGCCGTACAGGGTGGCGATGTACTTGAGGCCATCCTTGAAGCCATCCTGGCTGTAGATGGGCTTGAACTCGCCGTTGTCGAACATGAGCGCACGGCTGCCGACAAAGTGGCAGAAGGCGTTCATGAGCATGAGGTGCGGGTTGGAGTTCCAGGAATCGGAACCGGACATGGGTATCTCGTCGGCAATGCCGTTGCCGTTGGGATCGCCGGTCTTGAACGCGCGCAGCATGTCGGCGAACTCATCGGTGGTGGTAGGCATCTCAAGGCCCAGGGCATCCAGCCACGCGGTGTTCACGTAGAGCTTGCCGGCCTGCTCAATGCCGTGGAAGGGGCGCTGCACGCCGGTCATGCCGTAGATGTTGCCGTCCGACATGGTCAGGCCTTCCAGTATGACGGGATAGCGCTCAGCGACCATGTTGTAATAGTAGCCGTCGCTGGCGATAAGGTCGGTTATGGGGCGCAGTATGCCTTCCTCAACGCCGTAGCGCTCCAGGTCGGAGTACTTGATGGCGGCGCATATCATCTGGGGATAGGAGCCGGAGTTCAGCATGAGCATGAGCTTTTCAGCCAGCACGTCCTCGGCCAGAGGGGTTATCTCCAGCTTGACGCCGGTCTGCTCTTCCATCCACTTGGTGAACTCATTGTCCACCAGATCCGATACGGAGGCGGTGTTGTGCGTTACGGCGGCGGTGATGGTCATGCCCTCTGCCAGAGGCAGTGCGGCAGGCGCTTCGGGCGCGGCAAACGCAGCGCCGGTAAGCAGCATGCAGAGAGCCAACAGTAGCGATGTCAGTTTCTTCATTATGGTTTCCTCCCTTTTTTATTCAGGCAACCTTGCCTGTTGTCAACCCTTTATGGAGCCTATCATTACGCCCTTGATGAAGTACTTCTGTATGAACGGATAGAGTATCAGCATGGGCAGCGAGGACACGATTATCAGCACGTACTTCATCAGCTCCATGCGGCGCTTCATGGCGGCCAGGTCGCCGATGTTCTGCTGGTTCATCAGGTCCACATCCACCTCGTTGAGCACGAGTATGCGGCGCAGGAACACCTGCAGCGGGCACAGCGCATCGCTGTTGAGGTAGATCATCGCGTTGAAGTAGCTGTTCCAGTGGCCTATGGCGTAGTAGAGCGTCATTACGGCCAGTATCGCCTTGGAGAGCGGCAGCACCACCGCCGTCAGGAAGCTCCAGTCGTTGCCGCCGTCCAGCAGCGTCGCCTCGTAGAGCTCCTCGGGGATGTTGCTCTGGAAGAAGGTGCGCATGATTATCATGTTCCATACGCTCATGGCGCAGGGTATGAGCAGCGCCCACACGGTGTCTATCATGCCCAGGTTCATTATGACCATATAGGTGGGCACCAGGCCGCCGCCGAAGAACATGGTGAAGGTGAATATCAGCGTTACCACGCCGCGCCCCGCCAGGTCCCTGCGGGAGAGCGGATAGGCCGCCATGGTGGTGACCACCAGGTTTATCAGCGTGCCGACCACGGTATAGAACATGGAGTTGCGGTAGCCCAGCCATATGGTGGGATAGGTCAGCGTCTCGCGGTAGGCCTCGAAGGTCACGCCCACGGGCCACAGCAGCACCTTGCCCTGATAGATGGCGTTGGGGTCCGAGAAGGAGCAGATTATCACGTTATAGAGCGGATAGCCCACCACGATGAGCGTGCCTATCGCGATGGCGTAGACTATGAAGCCGAACACCCTGTCCGAAAAGCAGGTGGGCTTGGTGAGCGGATCGTACTTTGCCTTGACCATGCGCCCACCCCCTTACCACAGGCTGGTCTCGGAGACGCGGCGGGAAATGCCGTTCACGAGCACCAGCATGATGAAATTGACCACCGAGTTGAACATGCCCACGGCCGCCGAGAAGCTGTACTGCGCTTCCTTGAGGCCCACCTTGTACACGTAGGTCGATATGACCTCCGAGACCGAGGTGTTGAGCGAGTTCTGCATGAGGTATATCTTTTCGTAGCCCACCGACATTATCGAGCCGCAGTTCATGATTAGCATTATGACCACGGTGGGCAGTATGCCCGGTATGTCCACATGCCACAGCCGCTGGAAGCGGTTGGCGCCGTCTATCAGCGCCGCCTCGTGCAGCTGGGGGTCTATGCCGGCGATGGCGGCGATGTATATAACCGCGCCGTAGCCGCTGCCCTGCCACACGCCCGACCAGACGTATATCGAGCGGAACATGGACTGCTCGCCCATGAAGTTGATGGTGTCCATTCCCAGGTTGCGCCTGAGGATATTGACCGGGCCGAACTGGGTGGAGAAGAACTGCATGATTATGCCCACCATTACGACCGTGGATATGAAGTACGGCGCGTAGGACACCATCTGCACGGTCTTTTTAAGCTTTGTCATGCGCACCTCGTTGAGGGCGAGCGCGAGTATTATGGGCATCGGGAAGCCCGCTACCAGCGAATACAGGCTGATGACGACGGTGTTTTTGAGCAGGGTGAAGAATATCGGCATGGACAGGAAGCGCTCAAAGTGCTTCAGGCCCACCCACTTGCTGCCGAATATGCCGCGCGTGGGACGATAGTCCTCGAACGCCATGAGCAGACCGACCA
>JBJEUC010000471.1:0-2090 GCA_051883635.1 Candidatus Fimadaptatus sp. | reverse complement strand
AACCTTGCGGCCAATATCGTCAACATGATAGGCAATTTCTTCCTCATATATCCCTCGCGCACGGTGAGCCTGATGGGCCTTGAGATACCGGTCTGGGGCGCGGGCATGGGCGTGATGGGCGCGGCGATACCTACCGCCATATCGATGACTATGGTGGGCGTAGTGCTGTTCATCCGCATTGCGCGCGGCAAGGGCGCGATACGGTTCGAGCGGCACGAGTCCTACCGGCCTCAGTGGCGCGTGGCGCGCGGCATGCTGCGCATAGGCATGCCGGCGGCGATGGAGCGCGTGTGCGTAAACGCCGGGCACATGGTGTTCCAGACCATGGTGGCCGGCCTGGGCACCGCGGCGCTGGCCGCGCATCACCTGGCCACCACGGCCGAGTCGCTGTCCTACATGCCGGCATACGGCTTTGGAGTTTCGGCCACCACGCTGGTGGGGCAGGCCGTGGGCGCGGGCGACATGAAGGGCGCGCGCCGCTACGGCTCGCTCACGATACTGATAGGCGTGATAGGCATGTCCTGCACGGGGTTTGTGCTGTTCTTCTTCCCGGAATGGCTGCTGGGCATATTCACGGGCGTGCAGGAAGTGATAACGCTGGGTGCGCCGGCGCTGCGCGTGGAGGCGCTGGCCCAGCCCTTCTTCGCGATGTCGATAGTGGCCTCGGGCGCGCTCTCGGGCGCGGGCGATACGCGCACGCCCATGGTGATAGGCCTGGCGTCTATGTGGGGCGTGCGGCTGGGCGTGGCGGCGCTGTGCGTGTACGGCTTCGGCATGGGGCTGACCGGCGCGTGGGTCGGCATGGCTACCGACCTCACGGTGCGCGGCATACTCACCTACGCGCGCTTCCGCTCCTCGCGCTGGGAGCGCATAGCCTCGGCAAGGGCGGTGTGACCGGGCGCGGAATAACGTAAAATTATCCTTGACCGCGCCCCAGACCCTTGAAAAATCGGGCGAAATATGCTAAACTATAAGGCGTGTCTTGAAGACCTGTTAGCCCCGGGTCTGACATATAAAAGCGTCGCGAACGACTGACCACCGTTCAAACGCGAGTCCGGCGGATTCTACTCCGGCGGAAAAGCGCGGACATGCTTCGCGCTGTTTTGAGGGCGCTCATAGCGCCGTGTACCTCTATCAACGACCTGAGGAGGAGTTTCACGTGAAAACGTTTATGGCAAAGAACGAGACCCTGCAGCGTCAGTGGTACGTTATAGATGCTGACGGCCTCGTACTGGGCCGTCTGGCCAGCCAGGTGGCTTCCATACTGCGCGGCAAGAACAAGCCCACCTATACGCCCCATGTCGACACCGGCGACCATGTCATAGTCATCAACTGCGACAAGATCAAGCTGACCGGCGCCAAGCTCGACAAGAAGAAGTACTACTACCACACCGGCTATGTCGGCCACCTCAAGGAGATATCCTACCGCAAGCTGATGGCCACCAAGCCCGAGTTCGCCCTCAAGGAAGCCGTGCGCGGCATGCTGCCGGCCGGCGCGCTGGGCAACCATATGCTCACCAAGCTGCGCGTATATCGCGGCCCGGAGCACGAGCATCAGGCGCAGAAGCCCCAGGAGCTTAAGCTCAGCAAGTAATGAACGCATGACGCCGCTGCGCGTCGCTCAGGCGGAGAGTTCCGCATTGTCGGACGGGAGCTGTAAGGCTTTGTCCGGCGCATAATGAAGGGAGGACTTTCAATGGCTCAGGTTTGCTACAGTGCCGTTGGCAGGCGCAAGAAGGCTGTTGCTCGCGTGCGTCTGGTGCCCGGCGATGGCAATATAACTATCAACAAGCGTGACATTGATAACTACTTTGGCGTAGAGACTCTGAAGATGACCGTGCGTCAGCCCCTGACCCTGACCCAGACCACCGGCCGCTTCGACGTGCTGGTAAACGTCTACGGCGGCGGCTTCACCGGCCAGGCGGGCGCTATCCGCCACGGCATAGCCCGCGCGCTGATCAAGGCTGACGAGGAGCTGCGTCCCGCGGTAAAGAAGGCCGGCTTCCTGACCCGCGACCCGCGCATGAAGGAGCGCAAGAAGTACGGTCTCAAGGCAGCCCGTCGCGCACCTCAGTTCTCCAAGAGATAAT
>JBJEUC010000470.1:0-2091 GCA_051883635.1 Candidatus Fimadaptatus sp. | reverse complement strand
GCCGCCGGAGGCTGCCACATGGCTGCTGCCGCAGCCATAAGCGGCGCAAGGATGCCGCCGCGAAAGCCGCAACGAATCGGAAGAACGCAGAGCAACACACCAACCCTTTGCAACAAGGCAGAGTGCAACACCAGAACGCGTCGCTCCGCCGCCTCCAACCCCATAGCGGAGCGGCGGCGTTTCAAGGGGTAATAGGAGAATCCAAGGAGGATTTAGGGGGAACTCGCAATCCCCCTAATCCTCCTTGGCCGCCGGAGGCAGCCACAAGGCTGCTGCCGCAGCCATAAGCGGCGCAAGGACGTTGCCGCTAAAGCCGCAAAGCAACGCCAGAACGCAAAGCAACACAAATCACCCTTTGCAACAAGGCAGAGCGCCACGTAAGAACGCGGCGCTCCGCCTTTGCCCCCCCAAATGCACCATATTGCAAAACCTCCCCTTGACTTGCCGCCCCGGCAGGCATAGAATAGTAACAAACACCTGCAATGTGCAGAAATCTGCATAGGATAAACTGTGGGGAGGTACTGCGAAATGGACATGAATGGCGTGATAGAGCGGATTAAGGAACTGTGCGCGATAGAGAGCCCTACCGGCATGGCCGGAGCGGCGGCTGACTATGTGGAGACGGAGCTGGAGAAGCTGGGCGCTACGCACTGGCGCACGCATAAGGGCAATGTGGTGGCCTGCCTGGGCGGCGAGGGCGCGCCGATAGCGCTCTGCGCCCATGTGGATACGCTGGGGCTGATGGTCAGCGCCATCAAGCCCACCGGCAGGCTCAAGTTCTCGCACATCGGCGGCATATCCGATAACTCGATAGAGAACGAAAACGTGCGCATACATACCCGCGACGGCCGCACGTACGAGGGCACGGTGCAGAGCATATACGCCAGCCGCCATGTGTTCGCGGGCAAGGACCAGTGCGCGCGCGATACCGATAACATGGAGATAGTGATAGACGAGGTGGTGCATAGCGCCGAGGACGTGCGCGCGCTGGGCATAATGAACGGCAACTTCGTGACGCTCGACCCGCGCACGCGCGTGACCGGGTCGGGCTACATAAAGAGCCGCCACCTGGACGATAAGGCCTGCTCGGCGCTGCTCATCGAGCTGGCTGCGCGCGTAAAGCGGGGCGAGTTCACGCCCGCGCGCAAGACCTACCTCATGTTCAGCGTGTACGAGGAGGTGCTGCACGGCGCGTCGTCCGGCCTGCCTGAGGACGTCGAGGACCTGCTTATCGTGGACATGGGCTGCGTGGGCGGCGACCTGGAGGGCGACGAGACCCGCGTGTCGATAGACGCGAAGGACGCCGGCGGCCCCTATAACTACGAGATGACCACGCGCCTGATAGAGCTGGCCCAGGCAAACGGGCTCGACTTCGCCGTGGACGTGTTCAATTCATATACCTCGGACGCGGCGACCGCGCTGCGCGGCGGGCGCGACATACGCCACGCGCTGATAGGCCCGGGCGTGTTCGCATCGCACGGCTATGAGCGCACGCACGTGCGCGCGCTGGAGGGTACGCTCAGGCTGATGGAGGCGTACCTGGGGGACAGGGCGTAATGGGCGCACGCATTGCGGGCGGCCGCTGGTCGGCGGCTGACCTCAGGCGCGTGGGGCATATCGCCTGGCCGACGATACTGGAAAACATAATGGTGACGCTGGTATCCTTTGTGGATACCGCGATGGTGGGCCGCCTGGGCGAGGACGCCACCGCCGCCGTGGCGGTAAACGCCTCGCCGGGCTGGCTGCTCAACGGCGCCTGCGCGGCGATACAGGTGGGCGCGACCGTGCTGGTGGCGCAGAGCATCGGCGCGGGCGACGTAAAGGGCGCGCGCCGCGTGGCGCGGCAGGCGCTGACCATGGGCCTGATGCTGGGCGCGTTCTTCCTTTTGCTCATGCAGGCGATAAGCGGCGCGCTGCCGGTGATGCTGCGCGCGGAGCCGCATGTGGCGCCGGTCGCCACGGCGTATATCCGGGTGGTGTCGCTGAGCTATATCGCGCACTTTACGGGCATGGTGCTCTCGGGCATACTGCGCGGCTCGGGCGATACCAAGACGCCCATGAAGGTCGGCGTGCTGGTCAATCTCGTCAACG
>JBJEUC010000469.1:0-2103 GCA_051883635.1 Candidatus Fimadaptatus sp. | reverse complement strand
CCTACCGCCCCGCAGGCGCACAGGAGTCCGCATCCGGTGATGATGCCCCGTCACAACCCCATCCGACCTATCCCGGCAAGGGCGGCTCCGGGGCACCCACCTACCAGCCGGGCGGGATGTTTGCGGACGGCGCGACGCTGCCGCCGCAGCCCATCGAGATACCCACGCTTTCGCTCAGCATAAGCGGCCCGGGCGACTACCATACCATCTCTCCGGAGGATGACAGCGCCTCCATCGCGGTGCCGGTCTACGTGACGGTGAGCAACGCATGCTCTCAGGTGGCGGGCAACGCCCAACTGACGCTGAGTACCTGCAGAGAATCGCCGCTGCATATGACAAGCGTGCCCGACGGCATCACCTGGACGCGGAACGACGACGGCAGCCTCTGCTTCCACCTGGGCAACATGGCCCCCGGGCAATCGTATGACTTCGAGCTGGCCTACTACGTAATCGGCTGGTGGGCATTTGATGACATCACCCATGGGCCCATGGAGGAGAGCCGGTTCGACATAAACGCGCTGACGTGCTGCGGCGATGCCATCCGCTCCTCCGACTCATACGTAAAGTCGCTGCGCGTGCTCTGGCCGCTGGCCGCCCGCCGCATGTACTGCGAGCGCCCCGATGAATACGCTGCGCTGAACCGCGCGCTCGGCGATCAGGACAACTGGAACGTACACTGCACGTACATGTGCTGGTACTACCTGAACGCCGATGCACCTGCGAAGGCCCTGCTCATGTACGTGCTTGAGCACGGCGACATACAGCAGCTGGGCGACGAATGGTACGATACGTTTTTTGAGACAGTATTCGGCAAGGCCTACACGTACCCCTTCGGCTCCTCGATACGCATGAGAATGAGCAACTTCTTTGCCATGTACCGGGACAATCTCGGTTACGGCTCATCGCTTGGTGACATGGCCCGGTGCGAAGCGGCCGCGTGCTATGTGCTGCTGCACGAGATGGGCCATGCGCTCGACAACACCTTCTACCGGGACAACGAGGGGCTGGCTTCGGCGCACCTGCCCTCCATCGCGGCCGAGGCCGACGCTTACCTTGACGCCTACGTGCGCGGCTGGTGCGATGAGCATGACCTGAGCCCGGCGGAGACAGCCGCATTGCTGGACTACATACTCCCCCACGGCCTGGCCGACCTGCTGCCCGGCGGCGACGACGCCCGGACAGTTGAGCTGGCCGGGGCGATAAACGCCGACACCCGGGCGCTGATGCGGGAGATACAGTACACCACCCTCTCGGACGTGCTGCTCTGCGGAAACACAGTGCATTTGGGCGGCCGGGTCGGGCTCAAGGGCTGCTATGGGCACACGTCGCCCAATTACTGGGACTCCTCCCGGCAGCGCAGCGAGTTCTGGGCCGATTACTTCGCCTTCAGGGTGATGAACGACGGTACGTGGTTCGACCTCATGAGCGGCGCCACGCCCGGCACGCTCGACGAATGCGACGCCTACTTCCGGCGCATGGCGGATGCCGCAGGCGGTACCGGCATCGACGACTACCTGCTCTGGCACGACCTGCCCTGAGCGGAGGTCGGCGAATGCAATGGGTCGGCCCCTGAGGCCGCCCCGCTCTTCAATAGAACATACTTATGAACTTCTCCCGGCAGGGCACGGCGTGCTTCCCGTAATCGCGGAGCACGCTTTCCTTGTCGTACCGCAGTTGCCTGAGTGCGACGCTGACAAGCCCGTCCTCTATCTCCAGCAAAGCAAACCTCACCACGCCATCCTTGCCGCACCCGACGGAGCCGGGGTTTACGACGGGCCTGCCGCTCCAGTGCACCGCATACAGCGGCAGGTGCGTATGCCCTATCAGCACGCAGTCTGCATTTGCGCCGTAGTCCGCCAGAAACGCCTCCAGCGTGCCGCCCTGGTACAGCAGCGGCGCGTCCACGACGCTGTCCGGGCGGGAATGGAGCATGAGCAGCGACTTGCCGCCCGCAGAAACGGTCCTGCTCAGCGGGACGGCCTTCAGCCGCTCCATCCGCTCCTCACCCAGCTGCGCCGCGACCCAGGCCTGATGCCCGGCCTCGGAGGCATAGCGGCTGCGCACCTCCTCATTGAAAAACATGTACTCGCTGTTGCCCATTAT
>JBJEUC010000468.1:0-8609 GCA_051883635.1 Candidatus Fimadaptatus sp. | reverse complement strand
TCAAGCAGCGCGCCCCTGCCCGCATGCTCTATGAACTCATCCGGATAGCCCAGGCACATCACGCGCGCGCCCGCGCCGCGCTCGTCCATCCACAGCCGCACGGCCGCCCCGAAGCCGCCCGCGAGCACGCCGTCCTCCAGCGTGACCACGCTGCCCTCGGTTTCGGCCAGCATACGCTCGTCCAGCGGCCGCACAAAGCGCGCGTTTATCACCCGCGCCCGCACGCCCTCGCTCCGGAGCAGCTCCGCAGCGGCCAGGGCCGTGTTCACCATGCAGCCCACGGCTATCAGCGTGACGTCGCATCCGGCAGCCGTCTCCGCGCCGGGCAGGCTCACGCGCTCCCAGCGCCCGTCCTCGATGGGCGCGACCTCGCCGCACAGCTCCTCGTCGGCGTCGCGCGCGTAGCGTATGGCGCAAGGCGCGTCAAGGCCCGCGGCGAAGTCCATCATCAGCTCCAGCTCCCGGGCACAGCGCGGCGACATCACGCGCAGCCCCGGCACGATGTTCATGAACGCCAAGTCGAACACGCCCTGATGCGTGGCCCCGTCGGCCCCCGACACCCCGGCGCGGTCTATCAGCACGCACACCGGCAGCGCGTCCAGCGCCACGTCGTGCATCAGCTGGTCGAACGCGCGCTGCAGGAACGTGGAATACAGGCACACATAGGGCCGCGCGCCCGCCGCCGCCATGCCCGCAGCCAGCGTGAGCGCGTGCTCCTCGGCTATGCCCACGTCGAACACGCGCCCGGGATAGCGCGCCGCCACCTTGTCCATGCCCGTGCCGGTCGGCATGGCGGCCGTTATGCCTATCGCGCGCGCGTCCCGCCCCATTATCTCGCACAGCTTGCCGGCCATCACGTCGCTGTTGAGCCGCTTGCCGGGCGCCTGCGCCTCGCCCGTATCGATAAAAAAGGGCGCGGTGCCGTGAAAGCGCTCCGGGCTGGACTCCGCAGGCGCGTAGCCCCGGCCCTTTTGCGTTATCACATGCAGCAGCACCGGCCGCTCGGCCTTGCCGGCATGGCGTATGGCCTCGCGCAGCGCGCGTATGTCGTGGCCGTCCACCGGGCCCACGTACTCCAGGTCGAACACCTCAAAGAACGAGCCGCGCACCAGCACCAGCTTGAGCGCATCCTTGACGCGCTCCATCGCGCGCATCAGCTTCGGGCCCACGAGGGGCATCTGCCTCAGCCGCGTGCGCACATGCGCCTTGGTCGCGCGGTAGGCCGGCGAATTGCGCAGCCGGGTCAGGTGGCTGGACAGCGCGCCCACATTGCGCGCTATCGACATCTCGTTGTCGTTTAAGATTATCGTCATGTGCGTGCGCGACGTGCCCAGGTCGTTGAGCGCCTCGTAGCACATGCCGCCGGTAAGCGCCCCGTCGCCCACCACCGCCGTCACGCGGTAGTCCTCGCCCAGCGCGTCGCGCGCACGCGCCATGCCCAGCGCCGCCGATATCGCCGTGGAGGCATGGCCCACCGAGAAGGCGTCGTACTCGCTCTCGCTCCGGCGCGGGAAGCCGCTCAGGCCGCCCTCCTGGCGTATCGTTGAAAACGCCTCGTAGCGCCCCGTGAGCAACTTATGGGCATAGGCCTGATGGCCCACGTCGAATATCAGCTTGTCGCGCGGGCAGTCCAGCTCCGCGTGCAGCGCCAGCGTCAACTCCACCGTGCCCAGATTGCTGGCCAGATGGCCGCCGTTCATGGACACTATGGAGATTATGCGCTCGCGCAGCTCCGCCGCCAGCTCGTCAAGCGCCGCGTCGTCCAGCGACTTGAGGTCAGCCGGACTCATTATCCTCTCGAGCATAGCTCCCTACGCCTCCTCAGCCGGCGACGCCCACCCAGTATTCCAGGCCGTTGTATGTGTCCAGCTCGCTGAGCCTGCCCAGCCCGCTCATGTCCAGGTAGCTGACCAGCGAGCCGCCCCGGAAGTAGAGCGACATTACCGGCAGATCCTGCGCTATTATCGCCTGAATGCGGTTGAGCGCCGACTCGAACGAGCTCTCCGCCACCGAGGTCAGGGCCTCGTTCAGCGCCGCGTCCATCTGCGCGGAGGAATAGCCGTTCAGGTTCGAATCGCCGTCGGTGCCCAGCATGAACGTGTAGTCGGGCACCATGCTCAGATAGTAGCCCACCAGCGCCAGGTCGTAATCGCCGCTGCGCACGGCCTTGAGCAGCTCCGACTGGCTCATGACCTCTATCGACACGTTGAAGCCCACGTCGCCCAGCTGCTCGGCGATGAGCGTGGCGGCGTCCTGCCGCGAGGGATAGTCGGGCTCCTCGTAGGTGATTATCCTGATGTCCAGCTGCTCATACGAGCCGCTTTCGGTCAGCTTTTCCATGATGCCGTCGTTGTCCACGTCGGTCCAGCCGGCCGCCGCCAGGTATATGCGCGCGCCGCTCTGGTCATAGTCGTACACCTCGGCCAGCGGCTCGTACAGCCAGTCCCCCGGCGGCACGCAGGCGTCGGCCTGCGTCGCCATGGACAGGTACACGTTGGATATCAGCGCCTGCTTGTCCAGCGCCTCCATCACCGCCTGGCGCACGTTGAGCGCGCTCATGGGGCTGTCTTCACTCAGGTTGGGCACCAGGCACTCGAGCTGGCGCGTGACGTAATCGGTCACGTAGTAGTTGTTCACGCCGCGGAAGCGCGCCGCCGACAGCGAGCGCGTCGCCACCGCGTCCACCGCCTTTATGTCCAGCTGGCCCAGCGCCGAATCGAAGTTGGCGAAGTTGCGTATCTCGATCGTCTCCAGCGTGGGCGTGCGCTTCCACCAGTTTTCGTTGCGGCGCAGGCGCACGCGCGAGCCGGGCGAGGCGTCCACCACGCGGTAGGGCCCGGTGCCCGAGGGCTGGGCCGCGCTCACCTCGCCGGCGGGCACCACCGGGAAGGTCATGGCGTACAAAAGCGCATAGCTGGGCGCGCGCGCCGACACCTTCAGCGTGTGGTCGTCCACCGCCTCGCAGCTGTCCACCATCGCGCCCAGCGCCTGCGACCAGGCGCCGCACTTGTTGGCCATGATGTAGTTGAGCGTGGCGGCGGCGTCGGCCGCGGTCAGCTCCGCGCCGTTGTGGAACACAACGCCCTCGCGTATGGTGAAGTACCAGGTCCCGCCCGCGTCCTCGGCCGTCAAGCTCGAGGCCAGCCAGGTCGTGGGCTTGCCGGAATCGTCCAGCTCGATGAGGCTCTCGTAGACCAGCATATCCATCGACAGCACGTCGCGGTTGGTGGCCGTGAGCGGGCTCAGCAATGTGGAGGTGTCAGTCACCATCGCCGTTATGAACGAGGCCGACCATTCCTCGGCCGCCGCCGCGCCGCAGGCCATTATGCCCATCAGCAGCGCGCACAGCACGCACAGCACTCTCTTTTTCATATTCCGTCCTCCCGCGTCACGCCGCCATGCGGTCCGAGTAGTACAGTTCCAGATATATGTCGTGGGCAGCCTTTACCTTTTTCACGTAGTTGCGCGTCTCGCGGAAAGGTATGTAGCTGAGCGTCACCCCGTCGGACGAGCAGTCGGGGCGCTTGAGCCAGCTGTCCACATTGCCCTGACCGGCGTTGTAGGCGGCCAGCGCCTTCTGCGGATCGCCGTCAAAGCGCGCAAACAGGTAGCTCAGCATCCAGCACCCGAAGCGTATGTTCACCTCCGGCTCGAACAGGCGCTCCGCGCTGTAATCGTCCATGTCCAGCTTGGAGGCTATCCATTCGCCGGTCTCGGGCATTATCTGCATGACGCCGCGCGCGCCGTCCACCGACACCGCCTCCGCCCTGAACCCGCTCTCGGCATACGCCACCGCGCACACCAGCGCGGGGTCCAGCTGATACTCGTCCGCGTACCGGTCTATCGCGTCCCTGTACTCCAGCGGATAGTTGCGCACGCGCGCCCAGTCGAGAAAGTCAGTGAGATAATACGCGCCTATTATCAAGATGAGCGCCGCGCACAACGCGCATACGGCCGCCATGCGCCGGTGCGCCTGCCGCCTTGCGCGGCGGCTGCGCGCGCCCGGGCGGCGCTTTGCCTCCGGCCGGGGGGCGTTCTGCGGAGCCGGGCGGCTCGGCGCGCGCCGCTGCGGCTGCGTTCCCTTTTTGCTCTGCATTTTGTCCTTTCCGAAAGTTTAGCGGTTCCGGTCCACTTTCTTTATCCATTGCTGCCACAGCGCCTCCAACTCGCGCTGGGTGAGCTGTATGCTGCGGTTGGTCCATATGACCCGGTCGCAGCGCGCCTGCTTTTCCTCCATGGGCATCTGCGACTCGATGCGCTCCAGCGCCTGCTCCTCGCTCAGGGAGTCCCGCTCCATAACGCGCCTGAGCTGCTCCTCATGCGGCACGGCCAGCAGCCACACCTCGTCGCAGAGCACGTCCATGCCGGTCTCGTAGAGCAGCGGCACGTCCAGCACGGCGCAGCTCACGCCCGCCGCGTCCAGCTCGCGTATGCGCCGGAAGGTCTGCTGCTGCACCAGCGGGTGGATTATGCCCTCCAGCCTGCGGCGCTGCGCGTCGTCCGAAAACACCAGCCTGCCCAGCTCGCGCCGGTCGAGCCGGCCCTCGGCGTCGAACACCCCCGGCCCGAACTCGCGCATTATCGCGGGCAGCGCCTCGCCGCCCGGCGCAGTGACCGCGCGGCTTATCCTGTCCGCGTCTATCACCTCCGCGCCCATGCCGGCCAGGAACGCCGACGCCGAGCTCTTGCCGCAGGCTATACCGCCGGTCAGCCCCAGTATCCATATTCTGCCATTCTTTGCACCGGGCATATTGCCACCCCCGTAATAGTATGCTCAGGCTGTACGCTACTTGCAGTCCATCCAGCTGTGCCCCATTGATATGTCCACGTCCAGCGGCACGTTGAGCCTGACCGCGCCCTCCATCTGCTCGCGCATTATCCGGGCCACCCGTTCGGCCTCGCTGCGCGGCGCTTCTATGATTATCTCGTCGTGTACCTGCAGTATCAGCCGCGCGCGCAGGCCCTCGGCCCGGAGCGCCGCCGCCACCTTCACCATGGCGAGCTTTATTATGTCGGCCGCCGTGCCCTGTATGGGCGAGTTCATGGCCGCGCGCTCGCCGAAGGAGCGCACGTTGTAGTTGGACGACTTGAGCTGATTGAGATACCTGCGCCTGCCCATGAGCGTCTTGACATAGCCGCGCTCGTAGCCCAGCTTCACCTGGGCGTCCATGTAGTCGCGTATGCCGGGATAGCGCTCCTTGTAGCGGTCGATGTAGCGCCGCGCCTCGGCCCGGCTCAGGCCCAGGTTGCGGGCCAGCCCGAAGTCGCTTATGCCGTAGACTATGCCGAAGTTGACCGCCTTGGCCGCCGAGCGCTGTTCGCGCGTCACGCTGTCGTAGGGCGTTGAAAACACCTCGGCCGCCGTGGCCGTATGTATGTCCAGCCCGCGGGCAAACGCGCCCGTCATCGCGCGCTCGGCCTCGGGGCGGTCGCGCTCGGCCATATGCGCCAGCACGCGCAGCTCTATCTGCGAATAGTCGCCGTCGACCAGCACCCACTCCTCGCCGTCGCCGCGCGGGCCCAGGGCGATGAACGCGCCGCGTATCTCGCGCCCCAGCTCGGTGCGCACCGGGATGTTCTGCAGGTTGGGCTCCAGCGAGGATATGCGGCCTGTCGCCGTCGAGACCTGGTCGAACTGGGTATGTATGCGCCCGGTCGCGCTGCCGCCCTCGCGCTCCACCTGCCTGAGCAGCCCCTGCACATAGGTGCCCTGGAGCTTGGTGTACTTGCGGTAGCTCAGTATCTCGCGCGCTATCTCGTGCTCGTCGGCCAGCGCCTCCAGCGTCTCGGCGTCGGTGGAATAGCCGCGCTGCGTCTTGCGGGGCTTGGAGCCGCCTATCGTCAGCTCCAGCTTGTCAAACAGCATCTCGCCCAGCTGCTTGGGCGACATCAGGTTCACGCGGTCGAACTCGCCCTTGGGGAACCGGCCCGCGGCCTCCTCGTCGGCCAGGCGGTGTATGCGCTCCTCCAGCTCGGCTATGCGCGCGGTGTACACCTCGCCCAGCCGCCTGAGCGCCTCGCAGTCCACGCCGAACCCCTGCGCCTCCATGTCCCTGAGCACGCGGGCGAAGGGCAGCTCCACCTGCTCGTACAGCTCAAGGCACTCCTCGCGCTCCATGCGCGCGCGCTGGGCCGCTGCCAGGTCGTATATCGCGGCCGCCGCGCTGACGCCCTCGGGTATGCCCGCCGCCGCGCGCAGGCTCTCCAGCGTGAAGCGCCCCTCCGCGCCCGAATCCAGCAGGTACGCGCCCAGCATCGTGTCAAAGCTGAACCCGTTTTCAAAGCCCAGGCTCCACATGCGCTTTATGTCGTGCGACATGTACTCGCCCTCGGGCAGCGAATAGTCCGGCGCCGCCGCCTGCGCGCCGTCGAGCGCGGCGCGCTGCTCGTCGCTCATGGCGGCCAGCTGCATCAGGTCGTACTCGGGCGCGGTGGGCGCGGCAATGTCGTACACCACCTCGCGCGCGCCGTCGGCGGCGCTCAGCCGCTTACCGGACGGCGTATCCTCCAGGTAGACCGCGCGCAGCGGCGCAAGGGCCGCCACCGCGCTGCGCCAGAGCGCGCCGTCATTTACCTCAATGCGCTCCCGCTCGCGGTGTATCTCCGCGCGGGGCGCGCTCTGCTCGCCCATGCGCTTGAGCGCCGCCGCCAGCCCGTAGCCGCGCATGAGCGCAAGGCCCTTTTCGCTGGCCTCAAGCGGCATGCCCTCAGCACCGGGCCACCTGTCCGCGCCGCCCGCAAACAGCGCGCAGTCCGATATGTCCATTTCGCAGGGCGCGCCTCGGTCGATGGTCGCCAGGCGCTTGGAGAAGGCAGCCTGCTCGCCGAACTCGCGCAGCCTTTCGCCCAGCTTGCCCTTGACGCTCCCGGCGCTGGCCAGCACGTCCTCCAGCGACCCGTATTCGTGCAGCAGCTTGAGCGCGGTCTTTTCGCCTATGCCGGGCACGCCCGGTATGTTGTCGCTCGCGTCGCCCATCAGACCCTTGAGGTCGGCTATGCGCGGCGCGGGTATGCCGTAGCGGCGGGCTATCTCGGCCATATCGTACAGCGTGGTGTCGCGTATGCCCTGCTTTATGTAGAGCACGCTCACCATCTCGTCGGTCAGCTGCAGTATGTCGCGGTCGCCCGACACTATCACCGTGGGTATGCCCTTTTCGCTGGCCTTGCGGCTCAGCGTGCCCATCATGTCGTCGGCCTCGTAGCCCGGCATGTGCACTATCCTGATGCCCAGCTCGGGCAGCAGCTCGCGTATCGCCCGCATCTGCATGCGCAGCTCGTCGGGCGTGGGCTTGCGGCCGGCCTTGTACTCGCCGTATTCGTTGTGCCGGAACGTGGGGCCGTGGTCGTCGAACGCCACGCAGACCCAGCGCGGCTGCCAGTCCTCCAGCGCCTTGAACAGCATCATCAAAAAGCCGTGCAGGGCGTTCGTGTATATGTATCTATCGCCGTCCACCGGCGCGTCGCGCTCGTCCTCCGGGCGGTTGTCCATCAGGGGCAGCGCATGATAGGCGCGGTGCATGATGTTGTTTCCGTCCAGCAGCATGAGTCTGTCGCTCATAACCCACCTCCGCATTGGGAAAAATTCCGCCTCCCCGGGCGAACGTATCCGGACATACAGATGGCATTATAGTCTACAATACATTATGCCACCCGGCCGCAATATTGCCAACCGCAGGGCCGTTAAGGTTGGATTACGCACATGGCACAATAGCTGGGCGACAATGCGGCCATATATGCAAAAAGGCGGCTCCCCGCCGCGCCTGCGCGCCCGGGGATCCGCCTGATGCCCTGCGCCGGGGCGTCAGTTGAGCCGCGTTTCCATGTACTCTATGCCCCCGCGCTCTATGTCGCACAGGCGCTGCGCCAGCCCTGCGGCCTGCGCGTCCGCCGCCGCATAGCGGTGCTGGGCGCGCGTTATGTCAATCAGCCCCAGCGTCGCGCCCTCTATCATCATCTCAGCTATATGCGAGGGCGAGGTATCGGCCAGCGTATTGAGCTGCACGCCCAGCCTGAGCCCTATCTCGCCCACCCGGCACTGCACGGGCTCCCGGCCGTGCGCGCGCAGCTGGTTTTCCGCGTCGGCGCGCACCGCGCCGTACTGCTCCAGCTGGTCGCTCAGCGCGCCCCTAAGCTCCGCGTCGCTCGTCCTTGACATGAGCGTACTGCACGCGCTCTGGCCCATTGCCGCGCCGTATATCACCTCGCCCAGCAGCTCCACATTCGCATCCATTGCGCCGTTTGCTCCACCGTTCATGCGATCCCTCTCCTTGCAGCTTTACTTGTACGCATAGTGTGGCCTGCGCGCGCCGCGTTTATGCGCCGGATGCTTGTGACCTCAGCTTGACAAATTGCGAAACTTATATGGCATTGCGGGCAAAGTGATTGAAACGGCCGCAAAATAAGGTATAATATAATGTAGCTTGCCAAAATGGCCCCGGGCGGGCCCATGCGCTACGCGCACGCACACCCACGTCCCCGGCCGGGGCGGGCTCCTGCCGGGCCATCCGGACACCCTGAACATACGGACTGCGCACGCGCTGCGTGCGCTTTGCCACATCGAAAGCGAGGTTCGTTTTATGAATAAGCTGCCCCATATACTGATATGCGAC
>JBJEUC010000467.1:0-8613 GCA_051883635.1 Candidatus Fimadaptatus sp. | reverse complement strand
CACGAAATCCACAATGCAACGTAAAAATGCAAAGCATCACCCAAACCCCTTGCCCCAACGCCAGAACTGCATCGGCACAAAATTCTACCCATGAATCCCATTACCCCGCCATGCGGCGCAATAGCACCTCCGCATAGCGCCTGCGTAACGCAAAGTAACATCCCACCCCCATTGCCATGCGCCCCCGAATATAGTACAATAATGCTCAGCACACTGTGCATCCCTCCACAGCCGCATTCAAAAATAACATCCCCGCTATTGACATAACAGCCCAATTAAGTTATACTACTACCAGTTTAGCATGATAAAGCGATGAGGTAAAACGATATGGCACGACTGAAACTGTATCCGCCCGAGGGCATGCAGGATTACCTGCCCGACGAAAGGTGGCATAAGCGCCGCGTGGAGGCGCAGATTCGCGAGCTGTTCGCGCTCAGTGGCTATGAGGAGATAGAGACGCCGCTGCTGGAGTACTGCGACGTGGTGTCGGGCGGCGAGGGCAAGCTGCCGGCCGAGCAGCTGTTCAAGACCTTCGACCAGCGCGGCAGCGTGCTGGCGGTGCGGCCCGACAATACCCTGCCCATAGCCCGGCTGATAGCCGGACGCATGAGGGACGTGCCCGCGCCGATACGGGTGAGCTATGTGCAGGACATAGTGCAGTTCCCCCTGCCCAAGGGCGGGCAGATGCGCGCCCATACCCAGGCCGGCATAGAGCTGATGGGCGAGGGCGGCGCGCAGGCCGACGCCGAGGTGATAGCCATAGCCATACGCACGCTGCTGGCCAGCGGGCTGAGGGACTTCCAGATAGACATAGGCCAGGTGGAGTTCTTCAAGGGCCTCATGGAGGAGGCCGGGCTGGGCGGCGAGACGGCCGAGCGCCTGCGCGTGTATGTGGACGAAAAGAACTCGCTGGCGATAGAGCTGATGAAGAGCCGCGGCGAGCTGAGCGAGATGGCGGCCGAGCGCCTGCGCGAGCTGCCCGGGCTGTACGGCGGCGAGGAGGTGCTGGACGCGGCGGCCGAGCTGAGCCAGCATCCGCACTGCCGCGCCGCGCTGCGCAACCTGCGCGATATACTGGATATGCTCAAGGCCTACGAGCTGGAGCGCTACGTGTCGATAGACTTGGGCATGGTGCATTCGATAGATTACTATACCGGCATGATATTCCGCGGGCTCACGGGGCACCTGGGCTACCCGCTGCTGTCGGGCGGGCGCTATGACGAGCTGATGGCGCAGTTCGGCCGCCCCATGCAGGCCACGGGCTTCGCGCTCAGCCTCAAGCCGCTGCTGGTGGCGCTGGAGCGCGAGGGCGGCATGATACGCAAGCCGGCGGTCGACTGGATGCTGGCGTTCACGCCCGAGGGCTGCCAGCGGGCGCTCAGGCTGGCGGAGTCGCTGCGCGGGCAGGGCATGAGCGTGCGCATGTGCTATCAGCCCGACCGGCTGGAGGAGCAGGCGCGCGCGGCCGGATGCCGCGATTGGAAGCTGATAGACGGAGGCGACGGGCGATGAGCGTGATAAAGCTGGCGCTGGCCAAGGGCAGGCTGGCCGAGGAGACGCTGGAGCTGCTGGAGCGCGCGGGCGTGAGCTGCCCCGAGCTCAAGGAGAAGAGCCGCAAGCTGGTGTTTCACGACCAGTCCGGCATGTACGAGTTCATAATGGTAAAGCCCTCCGATGTGCCCACGTATGTGGACTATGGCGTGGCCGACGTGGGCGTGGTGGGCAAGGATACGCTCATGGAGGAGAACCGGCCGCTCTACGAGCTGCTGGACCTGGGCTTTGGGCGCTGCCGCATGTGCGTGGCGGGCTTCCCGGAGCAGCGCGACAAGCTGATAACCTCCTCCCACTTCCGCGTGGCCACCAAGTATCCCTCGATAGCGCGCCGCTTCTATGAGGAGCGCGGCGAGAACGTGGAGATAATCAAGCTCAACGGCTCGGTGGAGCTGGGGCCGCTGGTGGGCCTGAGCGACGTGATAGTGGATATAGTCGAAAGCGGCGCCACGCTCAAGGCCAACGGCCTGGAGGTGCTGGAGACCGTGTGTGACCTGAGCGCGCGCCTGGTGGTCAACCGCGTGAGCCTCAAGACCAAGGCGGACGACGTGAAGCGCCTGATAGCCGCGCTGAAGGAACAGCTGCCCAAGGCTCAGGACTAAAGCGCCCGCTGCCCCGCGCGGGCGGCGAGCGACCGCTCATATTATCGGAGGAATGAAGAAATGCTGCCTATAATCAAGTTCACCGGCGAGCTGCCCGAGCGCCTGAAGGGCCGCTCGCAGCTCAGCGACGCAAAGGTGATGGAGAGCGTGCGCGCGATAATCGCGGGCGTGCGCGAGCGCGGGGACGCCGCGCTCATAGAGTACACCGAGAGGTTCGACCGGGTGCGCATAGCGCCTGACAGGCTGCGCGTTACCGAGGAGGAGATAGACGCCGCCTACGCAAAGGTGGACGAGCGCCTGCTCAGGGCCATACGCGCGAGCGCCCGCCGCATACGCGCCTTCCACGAAAAGCAGAAGCAAAAGACCTGGCTCGAGTTTGAGAGCGACGGCTACGCGCTGGGCCAGAAGGTGACGCCCATGGGCAGCGCGGCCGTTTACGTGCCAGGCGGCACGGCCATGTACCCGTCCAGCGTGCTCATGAACGTGATACCGGCCTCGGTGGCGGGCGTTGAGCGCATCGCCATGCTCACGCCGCCCATGAAGGACGGCAGCGTGTACCCGCTCACGCTGGTATCGGCGCGCGAGGCCGGGGCCACCGAGATATACCGCGTGGGCGGCGCGCAGGCCATCGCCGCCGCCGCCTTCGGCACCGAGTCGATAGCGCGCGTGGACAAGATAACCGGCCCGGGCAACATATTCGTGGCCAACGCCAAGCGCGAGGTGTACGGCTACGTGGGCATCGACATGATAGCCGGCCCCAGCGAGGTGCTGGTGGTGGCCGACGCCGACGCGCCCGCGCGCTATGTGGCCGCGGACATGCTCAGCCAGGCCGAGCACGACGCGCTGGCCCAGGCGGTGCTGATAACCGACAGCGAGCAGCTGGCCCGCGAGGTGCAGCAGGAGCTGCCGCGCCAGCTGGCCCAGCTGGGCCGCAGCGAGATAGCCGGCCGCTCGATAGACGATTACGGCACGATACTCCTGTGCGATTCGATAGAGCAGGGCATCGAGGCCGCAAACCTGGTCGCGCCCGAGCACATGGAGCTGATGCTGCGCAGCCCGTTCGAGTACCTGGGGCTGGTCAAAAACGCCGGCGCGATATTCCTGGGCCGCTATGCGCCCGAGCCCCTGGGCGACTATTACGCCGGCCCCAACCACGTGCTGCCCACGTCGGGCACGGCGCGGTTCTCATCGCCCCTGTCGGTGGACGACTTTGTCAAGAAGTCCTCCATAATATACTGCGGACGCGAGGCGCTGGGCAGGGCGGCGGACGACGTTACGACCTTTGCCGACGCCGAGGGGCTGGGCGCGCACGCGCGCTCGGTGGCGATACGCTTTGAGGGGGATGAGCAATGAGGACGGCGGAGATAGCGCGCGAGACCCGCGAGACCAGCATCAGCCTGGAGCTGGAGCTGGACGGCTCGGGCGAGACGCAGATAAGCACGGGCATAGGCTTTTTCGACCACATGCTGGACGCGATGTGCCGCTTCGGCCTTGTCGACCTGGAGCTGAAGTGCTCGGGCGATCTGGACGTGGACGCGCATCACACCGTGGAGGACTGCGGCATATGTCTGGGACAGGCGCTGAAGCGCGCGCTGGGCGACAAGGCGGGCATTATGCGCGTGGGCTCGTGCATGTTCCCGATGGACGAGGCGCTGGCGGTATGCGCGCTGGACATAAGCGGGCGCGGCATGCTGGTGTTCGACGCCGAGTTCCCGCAGCCCAGCTGCGGCCTGTTCGACTGCCAGCTGGCCGAGGAGTTCTTCCGCGCGGTGGCGGTCAACGCCGGGGTGACGCTGCACCTGAGGTGCGAATACGGCCGCAACTCGCATCACATGCTGGAGGCAATGTTCAAGGCGTTCGGCCGGGCACTGATGCAGGCGGCGGAGGTCTCGCCGCGCGTGAACGGCGTGCCCTCCACCAAGGGCGTTATCTGACGCGGCACGTTAACACTGCGCGCGGGCGCGCTTAACCGGCATATGGTATAATCGACGGGTAAAATGCTCGTCGGGGAGGCGGACTTTATGAAGATTTATCCCGCTATCGATATGGTGGAGGGGCGCGCGGTGCGGCTCAGGCAGGGCCGCTCGGACGACATGACCGTTTACGGCGACCCGCTGATGATGGCGCGCCAGTTCTTGGGCGAGGGCGCGCAGTATCTGCACATGGTGGATCTGGACGGCGCCTTTACCGGCGAGGGCGGCAACAAGGACCTGGCGCTTTCGATAGCGCGCCAGGTGCCCATCAAGATACAGCTGGGCGGCGGCATACGCGATATGGACACCGTAACGCGCCTGCTGGAGGGCGGCATAGAGCGGGTGATACTGGGCACGGCCGCGCTCAGGGACCCGGAGCTGGTGCTGCGCGCGATAGAGAAGTTCGGCTGCGAGCGCGTGGTGATAGGCATAGACGCGCGCGAGGGCCGCGTGGCCGTGCAGGGCTGGGTTGAAGGCTCGGACGTGACCCCTCTGGAGCTGGCGCAGAAGATGCGCGCCGCCGGGGCGAAGTACATCGTATATACCGACATAGCGCGCGACGGCATGCTTTCCGGGCCCAATCTGGAAAACACCCGCGAGCTGGTGGAAAAAAGCGGCATGAGCATAATCGCCTCGGGCGGGGTAAGCACCCCCGAGGACGTGGAGCGCGTGCGCGATCTGGGCTGCGAGGGTGCGATAATAGGCAAGGCGCTCTACGAGGGCCGCATAACTCTGGGACAGGCGCTGAGGATAGCGCGGGGCTAATAATTACGCGGGGAGATAAAGCGATGGAAAATAAGTTCACGGTAACGGAAGAAAAACTTGGCGCGCTCAGGTTCAACGCGGACGGCCTGATATCCGCCGTGGCGCAGGACGTGAAGTCCGGCGAGGTGGTAATGCTGGCCTACATGAACATGGAATCGCTCCGGGAGACGCTCAGGACCGGGCTGGCCACCTACTTCAGCCGCTCCCGCCAGGAGCTGTGGCAGAAGGGCGCCACCTCGGGCAACATACAGCGCGTGCGCGAGATACTGTACGACTGCGACGGCGATGCGCTGCTCATCAGGATAGAGCAGGTGGGCGTGGCCTGCCACACGGGCGAGTACAGCTGCTTCCACAATTCGCTCACCGGCGCGGACGAGGGCGCGCCCGCGTCCAGCCATGTGCTGGAGGAGCTGTTCGAGGTCATAGAGGGCCGCAAGACCAGCCCCGTGCCCGGCTCCTACACCAATTACCTGCTGGAAAAGGGCGTGGAGAAGATATGCAAGAAGGTGGGCGAGGAGGCCAGCGAGACCATCATCGCCGCCGTGAAGGGCTCCAACGACGAGCTGCGCTACGAGGCCAGCGACCTGCTCTACCACCTGCTGGTGCTCATATCCAACCAGGGCATGCGCCCCGAGGAGCTCTACGCCGAGCTGCGCTCCCGCCGCAAGTAAGCAAAATATGCCATGAACAGCCGGAACGGCGACAGGGGCCGCTCCGGCTGCCTGCGCATACGGCGGGGGCGGCCGCCGCGATTTCGCCGCGCAATGGGACGCTTTTGTGTACAAAGCATGAACAATTCCCCGGGGCGATTGACAGCGCCGCCGATGTGTGACAAAATGCAAGCGGGGCATTATATCGAAGAAAGAGGGAAATAAGAGATGAAGCATAAGCTGATATCGCGCCTGGCGGCGCTGCTTGCGGCGGCGATGCTGTTTACGGGCGCTGCCGGCGCGCTGGCGGACGCCGAGGCCGAACCCACCGCGCAGAGCGAAGCCGAGGCGACCGCCGAAGCCGAACCCACTGCGGACGCGCGCCCCGAGGTGGACACCTCGGTGGTGGCCACGCTGGGCGATATTTCGATAACGGCGGACGAGACGGCCGACCTGTTCTCGTACGTGCTGGAGATGTACAGCTACTACGGCTACGACGTGACCGACGAGAGCATACGCTCCGAGCTGGAGAGCATCACGCTGGACGCGATAGTCGCCTCAAAGGTGCAGGAGCAGATGGAGAGCGAGCTGGGCTTTGACCAGTTTACCGACGAGGAGCTGGCCGAATTTGCCGAAAGCGCGCAGGCCACATACGACGAGACCTGGGCCGCCGTGTACGATTCCTTTGACGACGGCGAGACCGGCGAGGCGGAGCTGAAGGCCCAGACGCAGGCGGAGCTGGACAAGTACGGCTACACCGTGGACGCGCTGCTGGAGCAGGAAAAGGCCGAGGCCGCCTACGACCGGCTGTACGAGTACCTGACGGAGGGCGTTGAGGTGACCGAGGACGACGTGGCCGCGAGCTATGCCGAGACCGTGGCCTACGACAAGGAGCTGTACGCGGACGACCCCAGCGGCTATACGCTGCAGTGCATGTACGGCGACCGCCCCGCCTATACCCCCGAGGGCATACGCACGGTAAAGCATATACTGATCAACTACCTGGACGAGGACAAGCAGAAGATAAGCGAGCTGGAGGCCCTGTCCGAAACGCCTGAGGACTACGAGCAGCAGTACGAGGTGCTCAAGCAGCAGGCCTACGCAAACATAAAGGATAAGGTGGACGAGGTCATGGCAAAGATAGCCGCCGGCGAGGACTTCGACGCCCTGGTGGAGGAGTACGGCGAGGACCCCGGCATGACCACGGACCCCTACAAGAGCGAGGGCTACATGGTGTTTGACGGCTGCGCCAACCTTGTGACCGAGTTCGTGGAGAGCGCCATGGCCCTGGAGCATATAGGCGACGTGACAGCCGAGCCGGCGCTCACCGAGTACGGCGCGCACATAATGCTGTACTTCAGCGACCTTGCGCCCGGTGAGGTGGAGCTGAGCGCTGAAAAGGCGGAGGCGATACGCGAGAGCCTGATGGACACCAAGCGCAACGATGCCTTCAACGCCGCTGTGGACGCGCGCACGGCGGAGCTGGGCGAGCTGTTCCTCTATCCCGAAAACCTTATCGAGGCCTCGTATGACGAGCCCGCCGAAGCCGCCGACGAGGATGCGGCAGAGAACACGCTGGTCATCGAGGGCTGACCAAGTGCATGCACTTGCGGCACGCGGCCGCCTTCCCGGGCAACGGGAGCGGGCGCGTGCCGCTTTTCTTATGCGGAGGGAGCGGGGCGATATGCCCGGCGGGGAAGGGATGTAAGAGGATGCGGCGGAGAACACGCTGGTCATCGAGGACTGACCAAGTGCATGCACTTGCGGCACGCGGCCGCCTTCCCGGGCAACGGGAGCGGGCGCGTGCCGCTTTTCTTATGCGGAGGGAGCGGGGCGATGTGCCCGGCGGGGAAGGGACAGTGCCGACCGCCGCGGGATTCAGTGCTTGCCCTTCCGGCACAACTCAGATTCGCGCCGGGCAGCGCTTTGCCTGCGAGGCCCGGAGGCCGCATCAGGCGCATTCGTCTCCGCATACAAAGCGGAGGCCGCCGCAATGGCATTGCACTCGCGCGGAGTCTTTCTGAGGTACGCAATGGTCGCCGGGGGCCTTTGACATGGCGAGCGCCGCATGATACATTTTTCGGGAGCAGACATGCCCGTCCGCTCCCGAAAAACGCATTCCAGCGCATGACCATGTCCAGTTCCTCGCGAGCCGCGCCCGACCAGCTCCCGCGCTCAGACCAATGCGGGGAATAGGGCGTCTCATGGGGCGGCGATATGCTGATATTCAGATGTGGGTGCGCCGCCTTGAGTGACATGGCGCGCGCATGATACATTTTTCGGGAGCAGACATGTTCGTCCGCTCCCGAAAAACGCATTCCAGCGCCTGACCATGCCCAGTTCCTCGCGAGCCGCGCCCAGGGGCGGCGGCGCTTACTGCAGGCGCGCCATCTCGTTGCGCAGGCGCGAGAGTATCCGCTTTTCCAGGCGGGAGATGTAGGACTGCGAAATGCCCATAAGGTCGGCGACCTCGCGCTGGGTCATCTCGGGCCGGCCGTTCAGGCCGTAGCGCAGCGTCATTATGCGCTTTTCGCGCGGGTCGAGCGTGAGCAGCGCCTGCCTTAGCATGTCCCGCTCGGTGTCGCTCTCTATGTCGCGGCTCACAAGGTCGGAATCGGTGCCCAGTATGTCGCTCAGCAGCAGCTCGTTGCCGTCCCAGTCGGTGTTGAGCGGCTCGTCGAAGGATACCTCGAGCTTCAAGCGGCTGTTGCGGCGCAGGTACATGAGGATCTCGTTTTCGATGCAGCGCGAGGCGTATGTAGCCAGCTTTATGTTCTTGTCGGGATCGAATGTGTTTACAGCCTTTATCAGACCTATGGTGCCTATGGAGATAAGGGCCAGTCCAGCCAGGGGACGTTCCCCTGCTCGACCTTGATCGCCATGAACAGGGCGTAGTCCCCCAGCCACTCCCGGTTGCTTTCCAGGAAGGCTTCGTAGTCCGCATCTGCCTGAAAGCGTCCGGCAGCCAGAGCCAGCACAGCCATGCGCCGGTTGTACTGGATGCCGTAGTCCACCCGGCCGGGGACGGATTCCCAGGCGCAGCCGTTCAGCTCCTCCTGGGTCAGAAGGCCC
>JBJEUC010000466.1:0-2106 GCA_051883635.1 Candidatus Fimadaptatus sp. | reverse complement strand
CCTCGCGGCTGCTGCGCGCGCAGTCCAGTCCGCATATGCGCGCGCTGCCCGAGTCGGGATACAGCAGGTTCATCAGTATGCGTATGGTGGTGGACTTGCCCGCGCCGTTGGGGCCCACCAGGCCGAACATCTCGCCGCGCTCCACGCTGAAGCTCATGCCGTCCACGCCGCGGCAGCGCCCTCTGTTAAAGTACTTGGTCAGTCCGCACACCTCGATAACGGACATCGGTATATCACCAGCCCTTGCTGAGTATTCATGTAAAGCAAAGCGGCATGCCTTTTCGCATGCCGCACAGACTGTTATACAGCGCCTCGCCGGGGCGGCTCAGGAGGAACATGTCCTGCCCGCGCGCTCCCTGCGCTCTTTGGCAAAAGCCGTGTGCTCTCGGCTAAACGATGGGGGAGCGTCCGGAAAGCGCGCTCATGAGGCCCGGGGAGCCTGTCAGCGGGCGGAGAACCTGTACACCGTGGCGGTGTCGTACTTCTCGCCCGGCTTGAGGAAGGGCTGGGGCCACTCGGGGTGGTTCACGCTGTCCGGATAGAACTGCGTCTCCAGGCACAGGCCCATGCGCTTGGTGTAGAAGGCGCCGCTCTTGCCCTTTATGGGCATGGTGCCGTCCAGGAAGTTGCCGATGTAGAGCTGTACGCCGGGCTGGTCGGTGTAGACCTCCATCACTATGCCGGTCGCGGGGCCGGTGACCTCGGCGGCCTTGCGCATGCCGGTCTCATCGGAGAGCACGTAGTTGTGGTCGAAGCCGCCGGTGTTGCGGAGCTGCTCGCAGTCGCACTCGAGGCCCTGGGCGATGGTCTTGGGCGTGCGGAAGTCGAAGCAGGTGCCCTCGACGCTGCGCAGCTCGCCGGTGGGTATGGACTCGCCGTCCACCACGGTGAAGCGGTCGGAAAGCAGCTGCACGGTGTGGTCGACTATCGTGCCCGAATCGTGGCCGTTGAGGTTGAAGTAGGAGTGGTTGGTCAGGTTGCATACGGTAAGCCTGTCGGTCGTGGCCTCGTAATGCAGCCTGAGCTCGCAATCGTCGTTAAATGTGTAGGTGCACTTCACGTCGAGGTTGCCGGGATAGTTGCCCTCGCCGTCGGGGGATACGCGGCTGAAGCATACGCCGCCGTCGACTATCTCCGCGTTCCAGCTGAAGTAGTTGAAGCCCTTGAAGCCGCCGTGCAGGTGGTTGTTGCCGTCGTTGCACTCCAGCTGCAGCACCTTGCCGTCCAGCGGGAAGCGGCCCTTGCCGATGCGGTTGCCGTAGCGGCCTATCAGCGCGCCCAGATAGCCGCTGGTATGCTCGTAGGCATGCACGTCGTCGCAGCCCAGCAGCACGTCCACCAGGCGGCCTTCGCGGTCGGGCACGCACAGCTCGACGATAGTCGCGCCGTAGTCGATTATGGATACATATGCGCCGCGGGAGTTGGTTATGCGGTACAGCGTCACGTCCTTGCCGGATTCCAGAACGCCGAATTTGCGCGTGGTAACAGCCATTGTCCATTCCTCCGTATCTGTGAGATAAGACTCGCTCTTTATATCATACACCCGCGCGCAGCGGGTGTCAATGCCCAAAAGCGCGCGGGCAGGGGAGGGCGCGGCGCACGCAGACCACGCCCTTCGGGGCTGAGCAGGGCGTCACGGGCGCGCGCAGACGCCGCCTGCCCGGGCTGCCCGGCAGGCCTCATCGGCTTCGGGGCATGCGCGCCGTGAAGCGCCTTTGGCCATGCGCCGCCCATTTTTGTGCATATCCCTCCCATTTTTTGAGTATGTATTGCAATTCCGGGCGCTTTGCGGTATAATAAAAGAAGTGTTTTGCGCTCAGTTACTTGAAGAAGGAGATTTGCTGATATGGCTAGAAGGACTTTCAAACTGCTGGCGCTTGTAATGGCGCTCATGCTTGCGCTCACGGGCTGCTCCATGATCGAGGTCGATCGGGAAATGGACGACGCCGAGGTCATCATCCGGGTCAACGGCACCGAACTGCTTAAAAAGGAAGTCATGGAGAACTACGAGCTGTACAAGGCCAACCTGCAGTACCAGTACCAGATGTACGCCGCGTTCGGCTATCCCGTGACGATGCCCTCCGACGACGATATCAAGCAGACCGT
>JBJEUC010000465.1:0-2107 GCA_051883635.1 Candidatus Fimadaptatus sp. | reverse complement strand
GTGAGGAATATCGTGAGTCCCCGCTCCCTTAGCCGCTTGAGCGTCCGCCACACCTCGCGCCGGGCCACCACGTCCAGCCCGGTGGTCAGCTCGTCCAGAAAGACCAGCTCCGGGTCGCCTATCAGCGCCAGCACCACCGACAGCTTCTGCCGCTCGCCGCCAGATAGTTTGGACACGAAGCTCCTCCTGAGCGCGTCCAGTCCGAACCCGCTAAGCAGCTGCCGATAGTCCGCCGGGGCGGCATACAGCGAGGCATACTCCCTGCACGCCTCATCGACGGTGATGTTGGGCTGGTAGCGGGTGTTCTGCAGCTGCACGCCGACGCGCTCGAACACCTGCCTGCGCTGCCGGGCCGCGTTCATGCCCAGCACCGTCGCGGAGCCGCTGTCCGGGGACTTAAGCCCGAGTATCAGGTCGATTGTCGTGCTCTTGCCCGCGCCGTTATGCCCCAGCAGGGCAAAGACCTCGCCCCTTTGCACCTCGAGGGACAGGTCATCCACCACTCTGCGGCCCGAGAACGATTTTATCAGGTTCTTCACGCTGACAGCCGGTTCGCTCATACAAAAAACCTCCTTGCGTTTGTTGGCAAGGAGGATTGTACCATCTCCCCTTAGGGGGAGAGTCAAGAGGTTTTTGGGGCATTTCTGCACAGTTATCCACGCGCGCCCTGCCCGCACCGGTTCACTGGCACGGACGGCATGAGCAGCCGTCCGTGTGCGCCTGCGGGCTCAGCCTTTCCTTCAGCGCGAGTATCTTATCCTCTATCAGGCGCATCGTATTGCAGAACACCTCGTCCGGCTGGCCGGTCGGATCGTCCAGTCCCCAATCCTCCCGCCACCGGCAGGGCAGCAGCGGGCACTGCACATTGCAGCCCATTGTGATGACCACGTCCACCGGCGGCAGCGCGGACAGGAGCTTGCTGTGCTGGCCCTCGGCCTCCATGTCGATATTGTAGCGCGCCTTCATGAGGCGCACTGCGTCAGGATTTATGCGCGCCCTGAGCTCCGTGCCCGCAGAGCAGCTCTCAAACACATCGCCCGCCAGATGCCGCCCCAGCGCCTCCGCTATCTGGCTGCGGCAGGAGTTATGAACGCATATGAATGCGACCCGGGGCTTGTCCAAGTGCCTTCCCTCCTCATACTCCCAGCTTGCGCAGCAGCTTCTCTACGTCGGCAGGCTTCAGCACCTTGCCCATGGAAACGACATTCTCGTTCACGACGATGGCGGGCATGCTCATAACGCCGTACTCCATGACCTTTGCCATGTCGGTGATGTACTCCACCTCCACAGGCAGGCCCAGCGCCTTAACGGCAGCGAGGGCATTTTCATACTGCTCATGGCAGGACCTGCAGCCCGCGCCCAGCACCTTGATGCTGCGTATGCCGCCGGCCGCGTTGCTGCAGCAGGCCGCGCCTTCTGCCTGTGCCGGGGAGCAGCAGCCGTGCGCCGATCCCTCCGCTGCGTTGGAGCAGCCGCAGCAGCAGGCCGCGGCCTTATGCTCTTCATCTTTCCTCTTGCCAAAGCCAAACAGTGCCATAGTCTTGTCCTCCTCAATATGATTGGTCACAATGCCCTGCATGTGCGATGCCTGATTTCATCTTCCCTGCCTGCCGTTGCTCCTGATGCCGGTTCAGCCGTTGCAGTTGCAATGCGACGCCGCGCCGGCCTTCCGGGCCTTGCCCGCGTAGAACCGCCTGAGGTTCTGCGGGAGTTCATACTCGCCGCAGCCGCACTCCGGCTGCGCGCTCAGGCTCAGGAGTATCGCGTTGGCCAGCATCTCCCTTGAGGGCACCTCGTGGAGCCCGCCCTCGTATTCAAACACGCGGCAGTTCACGTCCGCACCGGCTATCTCGCCGCAGCAGCTGCAGCCGGATTCCTGTACCGTGCCGAATATGTCCCGCCCATTGACCCGTATCGTGGGCGAGGACAGAAAGCGGTACTGCTCGGCCAGCTCCGGGGTGGCCATCTCGCGCTTGCGGTAATCCACCGCATAGCCCGCCAGCTCCAGCGCCGGGCGGAGCGCGGAGATCACCTCGTCCAGCACGGCGTCCGTGCCGATGCAGCGTTCGCAGGTATGCAGGTCGAGGTACAGATACTCGATGAGCAG
>JBJEUC010000464.1:0-8634 GCA_051883635.1 Candidatus Fimadaptatus sp. | reverse complement strand
CAACAAAGCCCACAGCCATCCCGACGGCGAAGCCCACTGCGGCCCCGACAACTACCTCCGCAGCTACCCCAACGGCCGCCCCCACGGGCGAGCCGACCGCTGCGCCCTCGCTCGCGCCCATACGCGATGAAGCGCTGCAGCAATACCTGGACGACATGGTATCGCTGGTGCTCGACGAGGAGTATGAGCCCGTCGACTTCGACTTGCTCCCGGTGCTGGTCAGCGGCGAGGAGCAGGAGGGCATACTGCTGATATGCGCGCCCCAGGAGGAGGGCGGCGAGCCCGCACAGCGCAGCCTTGTGCTCGACGCCGCACAGCTGCTGAAGCTCCAGCAGGCGATGACGGAGAACGGGATGAGCGGGCTGGTATTCGAGACCGGCGGCGCGGCGGCGCGCATGGACCCCGCGGAGCTGACCGGCGGCAGCATGGCGAAGCTGATGGCGCTGATACTCTCCGGCGAGGAGGTAACGGACGAAACGCTGCAAAGCGACTGGAGCGCGCTGGAGGACGCGGCGCTGACAGAGGCGGCGTATGAGCGCTTCAGCCTGGAGGTGCGCATCGCGCCTGCGGCCCAGGAGGGCGAGCAGGGCGTTGAGATATCCGTGTGGCTGAGCTGCGACGAGCTTTTGCTGAACGTCTCCGGGCTGATAGACAGCCTGTGCGTGGTGCTGGACGTGAGCCATCTGGTGACGGAGGAGAACGCCGCCTCGCGCGAGGGCATGTATGCCATCGGGTGGCAGAGTGGGGATGAGACCGTGCTGCTCGAAAGCGCCCTCATACTCTCGCCGACGGTGCCCGAGGCCGGCAGCGTCGGGCCGGACGGGGCCCCGACTGTCGCCGGGCGGTATGCGCTGACGGCGCCCTATGCGGGTGAGGGCACGTACCTGGTCGTGGCGGCTGACCCGGGCTAAGCTCAAACCGGGACTGCCCCGAAGCGGCAAAACGCGCCGCGCGGGGCAGTCCCGTTCCTGTGCGCCGGTTTTCGGCGGAATGGCGCATGGGCGATTGGGCGATATGTCCGGTGGGCATATGGCGCGGCATATGGACTGCCGTAAGGCTCACCGAATGGCGCTTTTGCTCTGACGGATACGATTGCAGCTAGAAAGGGCAGGCACCCTCAAATGCCACCTGTGTTTGTCACTGTCCGACCGGCGGAAGCAGGCATATACCTGCTTCCGCCTTTGCGCAAGTGGCGCGGCAACTGCCGCCCGGCTTCCCATGCAGCGGCTTAGCACTTCCGCCTTTGCGCAAAGTGCGCGTCAACTGCCGCCCGGTTTCCCACGCAGCGGCTTCGCACTTCCGCCTTTGCGCAAGTGGCGCGTCAACTGCCGCCCGGCTTCCCATGCAGCGGCTTCGCATTCCCGCGCGCGGAAGCGCAGGTGAGCGGTTCCCCATTGCGCAAGCCCCGTGCCGACCTCCCGCCGCGCTTTCCGCGCGCCGAAGCAAAAAATTAACGTTCCATGCGCGCGCAATGCGTTTGTTTTCGGGCAGACTGCGCATAATATGCTCGTCAAACGAAGCATGGTTTGGAGGAGAGAGTATATGAAGCGCATATGGATGGTATTCATGGCCCTGGGCGCGATGGCGCTGCTTGGCGGCTGCTGGAGCGCCGCACCCGAACCCACCGCCGCGCCCACGCTGGCGCCCACGGCTACGCCTGCGCCCACCGAAATGCCTGCGCCCACCGCGCAGGAGGCGGCCACGGCGGCGCCCGTGCTGCCCACGGAAGGCCCGACCGACTATACGGCCACGCCCAGCGAGACGGCATCGGCCAGCGAACCGGCAGCCACGGCGGGCACCGCTGCCACGGGCGTGAGCTGACGGCGGTCGAACACGCACCCGGAGCCGCAGGAGGGTCTGCGATCAAGCGCGGGTATCGCCGCCAGGCGCGGCGATGCCCGCGCTTTGACTTGTCAAAGAAGTCCGCTGGGAGCGCTGGAGGGCCGCAGTCCTTCCGCGCTTTGGCCGCGTCCGGAGGCGCGTGCGCCGGACGTGCGGCGAATCGTTCTGCGGTGAGCCTGTCCCTCGCCGCCGGAACGCGCCCCGGACGGCGGGAGATTGTTAACCGGATATGGAGCACGGCGCGCAACCGTGACGAAATTGTCAAATATATCCGCGCGGGGTTGACAGGAGCAAAGCGCGGCTGATAAAATAAATAATCACACATGCGACCATGGCCTTTGGCATACGCATTGCGGCGGATATCCGCGCTTCCGGGCCGCGGGCTGACCATGTATAAGAGGAGTGAAAGGAATGGCCGATAGAAATATAGCGGAGCTTTACGCGGACAGACAGGCGCAGCTCTGCGTGGAAAACGACGGCATATCGAAGGAGCTGTACAGCCAGTACGGGGTGATGCGCGGCCTGCGCGACGAAAACGGCAACGGCGTGGTCACGGGCCTTACGCACATCTCCCAGATAAAGTCATTTGAGGAGCGCGACGGCGAGAAGATACCCTGCGACGGCCAGCTGCTCTACCGGGGCTACGACATACGCGACCTGATAGCCGGCGCGCCCGACCGCTGCGACCTGTTTGAGGAGGGCGTGTACCTGCTGCTGTTCGGCAGGCTGCCCACCGAGAGCCAGCTCAGGGAGTTCCGCAGCGTGCTGGCCGGCAGCATGGTGCTGCCCTCCAACTTCACCAAGGACGTCATAATGAAGGCCCCCAGCGCCGACGTCATGAACACCATGACGCGCAGCATACTCACGCTGTCCTCCTACGACGAGCGCAAGGACGTGCTCACCATCGAGAACGTGCTAAGGCAGTGCATAGAGCTGATAAGCATATTCTCGATGCTTGCGGTTTACGGCTATCACGCCTACAACTACTATGTGCGCGGCGACAGCATGTACATACACCGCCCCGACCCCGAGCTGTCGATAGCGGAGAACTTCCTGCGCATGCTCAAGCCCGACATGAAGTTCACCCCGCTGGAGGCCAAGGTGCTGGATATAGCCATGCTGCTGCACATGGAGCATGGCGGCGGCAACAACTCCACGTTCACGCTGCGCGTGGTCACTTCGGCGGCGTCGGATACCTATTCGGCCATGGCGGCGGCGATGTGCTCGCTCAAGGGCCAAAAGCACGGCGGCGCGAACATAATGGTCATGAAGATGATGGAGGACATACGCGCACATGTCAGGGACAAGTCCGACCGGGACGAGGTGGCCTGGTACCTGGGCAAGCTGCTCAACAAGGAGGCCTTCGACCGCAAGGGGCTGATATACGGCATGGGTCACGCGGTGTACTCGCTCTCCGACCCGCGCGAGCGCGTGTTCAAGGACTTCGTGCGCCGCCTGGCGGTGGAAAAGCACCGCGAGGAGGACCTGGGCCTGTATGAGAGCATAGAGGAGCTGGCGCCGCAGCTGATAGCCGCGCAGCGCAGGATATTCAAGGGCGTGAGCCCCAACGTCGACTTTTACAGCGGCTTCGTGTATGACATGCTGGGCATACCTGTTGAGCTGTTTACGCCGCTGTTCGCGGTGGCGCGCATAGGCGGCTGGAGCGCGCACCGGCTGGAGGAGCTGGTCACGGCCGACAAGATAATCCGCCCCGCTTACAAGAGCCTGGTCTCGGAGCGGCAGTACGTGCCCCGGGAGGAAAGGCAGTAAGCCGGAAGGGTAGGGGAAGCGCGGCTAAGTGCGCTGGCCCGGTGGCCAGTGCAGGGGGCATAGCGCCGGACGGGGCTGCGCGCGGCTTTGGCAGGTCTGTGCGCAGGTAGACCCGACATGCTGCAGCCACCTCCGCACGCCTATTCATGCGGAGGTGTCCTCGCGAAAACGACGTTTGCAAGCGGCAAGGTAGCAATCCTCCTGCCAATGCCGCCCTGCCCATGTTCACCCGAGCACGCCGCGCGCCCGGCATACATATAGTAGCAGCTCCATCCGCACGTCCGTACATGCGGAGGTGTCCTGGCGAAAACGGCTTTTGCAAGCGGCAGGGGAGCAATCCCCCTGCCAATGCCGCCCTGCCCATGTTCACCCAAGCGCGCCATCGGCCCTTCGCACAAATAAACGCAACCACCACCGCACGTTTCATCATGCGGTGGTGGTTGCGTTATGTATCCCGTCCCGCCCGACCGGCCTTACTTTGCGAACACGGGCGAAAGGTCGTAGTCGCCCGCGTCCAGCTCGCGCACCATCAGCGCGCGTATGTAGCCGCGCGCGGTGGAGGTCGAGTGGATGAAGTAGCCGTTGCGGTAGTAGAAGCATACGAGATAGGTCATGCGGCTGGAGGTGTGCAGCGCTATCGCGCGCACGCCCTGCGCCCGGCATTCGTCCTCCACGCGCTTTATCAGTATGCCGCCCATGCCCGAGCCCTGGTAATCGCCCAGCACGCCGAAGCGGCTCAGGTAGGCCACCGGGCCCCCGGCGCTGGGCAGTATCTCGTAGCGCACGCTGCCGATTATCCTGCCGTCCAGCATGCCTACCAGCACGTGCTTTGAGCGTATATCGCGGCGTATATCGTCGGCGTTTTCCTTGAGCGCCGAGACCTTGCCCGTCTGGCCCAGATCCTGCTGGTATTTGGTAAACGCGCTGTGCACCACGTCGCATATTGCCTCGGCGTCGGCCTCGACCGCGCTGCGCACATATACGCCTCTCAGCTCCATATTGACCACCTCGTATTATTTCATGAGCAGCGCCATTACGGCCTTCTGCGCGTGCAGCCGGTTCTCAGCCTCGTCGAACACGACGCTGTGGGGGCCGTCTATCACGGACGCGGTCACTTCCTCGCCACGGTGCGCGGGCAGGCAGTGCAGGAATATCGCGTCGGGCTGCGCGACGCTCATCAGCTCGTCGTTCACGCAGCAGCCGGCGAATACCTGCTTGCGCTTCTCTATCTCGGCCTCCATGCCCATGGACGACCATACGTCGGTGTACACCGCGTCGGCGCCCCGGGCGGCCTCCATGTAGTCCTCGGTTATCAGCACCTCGCTGCCGAACCTGGCGGCGTTGGCGCGGGCCCATTCGGTCACCTCGGGGTCGGGGTGATAGCCCCTGGGCGAGCATATCGCCACGTTTATGCCCAGCTTGGAGCAGCCCAGCATCAGCGAATGGCCCATGTTGTTCGCGCCGTCGCCTATGAAGGCCAGCTTTAGGCCCTCCAGCGTGCCCTTGTGCTCGTATATGGTCATCAGGTCCGCCAGCACCTGACAGGGGTGGAAGCGGTCGGTGAGGCCGTTTATGACCGGTATGCTGCCATGCTCGGCCAGTCCCTCCACGTCGGACTGGGCGAAGGTGCGTATCATTATGCCGTCGATGAAGCGGCTGAGCACGCGCGCGGTGTCGCTTATGGGCTCGCCGCGGCCCAGCTGTATGTCGCGGTCGGAGAGGAACAGCGCGCGGCCGCCCAGCTGCTGTATGCCCACCTCGAACGATACGCGCGTGCGGGTGGAGGACTTGGTGAATATCATGCCCAGCGTCTTGCCCTTGAGCAGCTCGTGGGGTATGCCGTTGCGCTGCTTGAACTTGAGGCTCAGCGCCAGCGAAAGGGTCTGGTATATCTCGTCGGTGGTCCAGTCCTGCAGCGTGAGCAGGTGCTTCTGCGCAAAGGTCTTCTGGGGGAAGTATGATTCGAGCTTCATATAGTATTCTCTCCTTTTTTAAGCGGTGCGTTGTGCGGGCAGGACTTCGTCAAGCGCGGCGATGAGCGCATCGACCTGCGCGCAGGTGATTATCAGCGGGGGCACGAAGCGCAGCGTGTTGTGGCCGGCGGCGTTGCACAGGAAGCCGCGCTCAAACAGCTGGCCCACCACGGCCTTTGCGCTGGTGCCGGCGTCCAGCTCCATGCCCAGCATCAGCCCCAGCCCGCGCACCTCGCGCACGCAGGAGTGGTGCGCTGCCAGCGCCTCCAGCTGCGCCTTGAAGTGCGCGCCGGTCGAAAGCACATGCTCCCGGAAGCCCGGCGCGGTCACGGTCTGCATGACCGCCACGGCCGCGGCGCAGGCCAGCGGGTTGCCGCCGAAGGTGCCGCCGTGGTCGCCGGGGTGGAAGGCCTGCGCCACCTCGCTGCGCGCGATAGTCACGCCTATGGGCACGCCGCCGCCCAGCGCCTTGGCCATCGACACTATGTCGGGATGCAGGCTGTAGTTCTCAAAGCCGAAGAAGGCGCCCGTGCGATATACGCCGGTCTGTATCTCGTCGATTATCAGCAGCGCGCCGTGCTCGCGGCAGAGCCGCTCCACCTCGGTAAAGTAGGCGGGGTCGGCGGTGATCACGCCGCTCTCGCCCTGTATGACCTCCAGCATTACGGCACAGGTGGAGTCGGATACGCGCTGCCGGAGCGCCTCCGCGTCGCCGAAGGGCACGTGCTCAAAGCCGGGTATCAGCGGGCGGTAGGGCTTCTGGTACTTCTCCTGGCCGGTGGCGGCCACGGTGGTCAGCGTGCGGCCGTGGAAGGAGTCGCGCGCGGTGATTATCTGTATGCGCTCCTCGCCCCGGTCGTAGAAGTACTTGCGCGCCAGCTTTATCGCGCACTCGTTGGCCTCGGCGCCGCTGTTGGACATGAACATGCGGTCCAGCCCCAGCGGGGCGGCTACGCCCTTTATCAGCAGCTGCTCCAGCTCGGCCTGCTTTTCTATATAGTAGATGTTGGTGCAGTGGATGAGCTTGTCGACCTGCTCGTGCAGCGCGCGAGTGAGCGCGGGGTGGGCGTGGCCCAGCGAGTTGACCGCGATCCCGGCCAGGAAGTCGATGTACTCGCGTCCCTCTATGGAGGTGAGCACCGCGCCCTGCCCGTGGTCGAACGCGACCGGCGTGCGGTCGCCGAAGGTGTTCATAAAGTACTGCTTGTCCGAGGCGATTATCTCATTCAGATTCATCAGGAGTCCTCCTTGAGCGTGACCATGGTGCCTATGCCCTTGTCGGTGAATATCTCCAGCAGTATCGGGTGGGGGATGGTGCCGTTGACTATATGCGTGCGGCCCACGCCGCCCAGCACGGCGTTTATGCAGCCCTGTACCTTGGGTATCATGCCGCCCGATATCACGCCCTCGCCTATCAGGCGGTTTATCTCGGCCACGGTTATGCGCGATATGAGCGAGCCCTTGTCGGCAGGGTCCATGTATATGCCGTCTATGTCGGTCAGGAACAGCAGCTTTTCCGCCTTGAGCGCGGCGGCTATCTCGCCCGCCACGGTGTCGGCGTTTATGTTGTAGCTGTTGCCCTCGCTGTCCACGCCTATGGGGGCGATGACGGGTATGTATTCGTCCCTGGCCAGTATCTCCAGCAGCTTTACGTTTATGTGCGTTATCTGCCCCACAAAGCCCAGATCGACGCCGTCGCGGGCGGGCTTTTTCACGCACTCGATGAGGTTGGCGTCCTTGCCGCACAGCCCCAGCGAATGCGCGCCCAGGCAGTTCAGCTCGGACACTATGTCCTTGTTTATCTTGCCCGAGAGCACCATCTGCACGACCTCCATCGTCGCGCCGTCGGTCACGCGCAGACCGTTCACAAAGCGGGACTCTATGCCCAGCCGCCCCAGCATGCTGTTTATGTCCGGCCCGCCGCCGTGTACCACTATGGGGTTGACGCCCACGTACTTGAGCAGCGTTATGTCCTCCAGTATCGCGTGGGTGAGCGCGGGGTCGACCATCGCGTTGCCGCCGTACTTTATCACCACGGTCTTGCCGGCCAGGCGCTGTATGTAGGGCAGGGCTTCGATGAGTATCCTGGCCTTGTCTATCAGTTCTGTGTATGCAGGATTCATATTATGCACTTCTTTCCGCATATAAATCGCGTTGAATGCATTTATTCTATCACATGGTGCATAATAATACAAGTAAATTTTCACGCATGGCAGGTTAACAATCTGCGGCGAACCGCTTGCACGCATGTTTGCCATAGTGTATAATAAAGTGGAGGATTTGTCCGCATCAGCGGAATCGATAGCGGAGGTGGCTCAAGTGGAGCTGGAATTGCTCAAGCAGCAGGTGTACGAGGCGAACATGGAACTGTTCCGCCGCAACATGATAATATACACGTGGGGCAACGTGAGCGGCATAGACCGTGAGCGCGGGCTGGTGGTGATAAAGCCCTCGGGCGTGGCCTACGAGACCATGCGCGCTGACCAGATGGTCGTGCTCAGCCTGGAGACCGGCAAGCCTGTGGGCGACGGACTGCGCCCCTCCAGCGACGCGCCCACGCATCTGGCGCTCTACCGCGCGTTCAGGAACATATCCGGCGTCACGCATACCCATTCGCCCAGCGCCACGGCGTTTGCCCAGGCCGGGCGCGAGCTGCCCTGCTACGGCACCACGCACGCCGACTACTTCTACGGCACGGTGCCGGTCACGCGCTTCATGACCGCCGAGGAGATAGACCGCGCCTACGAGGCCGAAACGGGCAAGGTGATAATAGAAGCCTTCGAGGGGCGCGAGCCCGGCTACTGCCCGGCAGTGCTGGTGCGCGGCCACGGCCCGTTCACCTGGGGCGTGAGCCCCATGGACAGCGTGCACAACGCGGTGGTGCTGGAGCAGTGCTGCCGCATGGCGTGCGACGCACTGTCCCTCGATCCCGACATGCAGCCGCTGCCGCAGGAGCTGTGCGACAAGCATTTTTACCGCAAACACGGCCCCAATGCCTATTACGGCCAAAAATGACGGCGCTGCTCTTGGAAAATGTTGTAGATTTGCG
>JBJEUC010000463.1:0-2107 GCA_051883635.1 Candidatus Fimadaptatus sp. | reverse complement strand
CGGACGGAATGGCGGTGGGCGCGGCCGCGCTGCTGGCGGTGCTGTGCAGCGTGCTGTATGATATCGAGCTGCCGCGCTGCCTGGCGCTGGGCGTGTGCGCCGGGCTGGCGGTTGACTTTGCGATAGCGCGCGCGCTGCGCCTTAAGCGGCGGCGCTGACGGACGGCGGACAAAAGGGCAGCGGCTTCTAATGAGGAAGCCGCTGCTGTTTTTCTGATGAACGCTCCGGGAGAGCCCGTGAGGGCGGAGACCCTTTCGCGGTAGACCGTGCCCGGTGGCATGAACGCCGGGATGCCTGATATCGAGCTGCCGCGCTGCCTGGCGCCGGGCGTGTGTGCCGGGCTGGCGGTGGACTTTGCGATAACGCGCGCGCTGCGCCTTAAGCGGCGGCGCTGACGGGCGGCGGACAAAAGGGCATCGGCTTCCACTGGGGAAGCCGATGCCCTTTTGCGTGCCCGGAGCCTACATGTCGCTTATGCAGTACTCCATCGCGCTCACCTTGCCGTTGACTATGGTGTAGTGCAGCTCGACGAGCTGCACGTCGTCGCGCGTGTACATGTAGTTTATGCTGGTCATGTCGCCTTCGGAGTCGTATTCGACCCAGCCGTAGCGGCCGTGGTCCAGGGTGTAGAGCTCGCGCTCGCCGTTTGCGATGCCGTTTTGCTCGTTGCGGAACAGCGCTATCACGTCGGTCGCGCTCCAGCCCACCTTGGTGCCGCGCACGCCGGTTATGTCGTTGTTGGTGATGCGCACGGCCGTGACCAGCGGCACGCCGTCCCTGACGGTGAAGTCCACCTCGCCGAAGCTGTAATGCTGGGTGAAGAAGGTGCTGGTGTCGCCGGAGGTGCTCACCAGCTTCTTGAACTGCTTGTTCACGTCGTCCTGGGTGGTGACGTCCACGAAGAACGACTTGAAGCGGTCGTCGTCGGTAAAGGGCGCGGCCAGCGGGGCCAGTATCTCGTAATCGGCGCTGACCTCGGCGGAGAGCTCGCCGTCCGCGTTGCAGGCCACCATGCGCACCTTGTAGGTACCGGCGCGCAGCGATATGCCCTCCTCATACTTGCTGGACTCGGCGCTGGGCGCGCTGCCATCGGTGGTGTAGTAAACGGTGCAGCCCTCGGGCACGGTCACGCTTATCACCTTGCGGCCCTCGCTGTCGGATTCGTACTTGCCGGGCTTGGAGGCGAACTGCGGCGCCATGACCTTGGGGAAGGCTATGGTGTAGGTCTTGGAGGTCTCGCCGGAATAGAGGTCGTTGCGGCAGGCTATGGCGCGCACGTTGAATACGCCCTCGCCCAGCTCGATGGGCAGCACGTACTTGCTGGAGTAGATGGTCGGCTGGGAGCCGTCGGTGGTATAGTATATCGTGGCACCCTCGTCGCTGGCCATCTGCAGCTGTATCGACTGGCTGTACTCGCCCTCCTCGGGGCTGAAGCGCACCAGACTGGGGCCGTAGGTCAGCAGCCAGGAGTGGTAGCTCTCGCCCGCTGTGTTCTGATAGGCCAGCCGCAGCATGTCGACCATTTCGCCCTCGCCCGCGCCCCGCGCGGTCATCAGCTCCAGCACGCGGTCGTAGGGCTCGGTCTCGGTGGGGCGCAGGGATATCGCCAGGCGGTAGGCGCGCTCAGCCCGCTCGGAGTTGCCGGCGCTTATCAGCGTTTCGGCCAGCTTGAGCGCGCCCTCGTAGTTCTGGGAATCGCGCTCCAGCGCGGATTCGTAGTAAGCGGCGGCCGCAGCGGCGTCGCCGGAGGCGAGCGCCTCGTCGCCCAGCTGCCGGTAGGCGTAGGCGGGCGCGTTCAGGCCCATGGTCGCCTTCCAGCGCTGCCCGGCGGAGGTGAAGGTGAGGAAGCATATCACCAGCAGTATGAGCGCCATCACGCTCAGCACTATGACTCCGGCCAGCATCATGCGGTTGTTGCGCGGCCGGACTGCGCCGCGCGCGGTGTCCGGCTCGACCTCGTCGTCCTCTATTTCGTCGGGGTCATATACCGGCGGCTCGGGCCTGCGGCGCGCATACGCGTCCTCGCGCGCGGCGGCCGGACGGGGCGCGGTCTGGGGCTCCGCCGCCCTGCGCGCCGGAGCGCCTGCCGGGGCGGCGTCGGGCTGCG
>JBJEUC010000462.1:0-2112 GCA_051883635.1 Candidatus Fimadaptatus sp. | reverse complement strand
CCAGGGCGAAGTTCAGCTTGCTGCAGAAGCCGCCCAGGAAGGGGAAGCCCACCATCGACAGCGCGCCCACAGTGAAGGCCACTCCGGCGATGGGGCTGCGGTAGCCCGCGCCGCGCAGGTCGCGGAACTGCTTGCTGTTGCCCGAGGCGTCGGCCAGTCCTCCGGCCGAGAGGAACAGCATCGCCTTGCATACCGCGTGGGAGAATATGTGGAACACGGCCGCCGCCATGCCCGCCTCGGTGCCAAGGCCTATGCCCATGAATATGTAGCCTATCTGCGCCACCGAGGAGAACGCTATCATGCGGCGGATGTCGTTCTGGCGTATGGCCGATATCGAGCCCATCACCATGCCCACCAGCGCGAACATGAACAGCACGTTGGTTATGCCGGTCGATTCGATTACGTCCAGGCCTATCACGCGGTACATTATCTTGATGAGCAGGAATATGTAGCCCTTGCTCACCAGCGAGGACAGCACCGCCGAGGATATGGGCGTGGAGTAGCCGTAGGCGTCGGGCACCCAGGTGTGGAAGGGGAACAGCGCGCTCTTTATGCTCAGGCCTATCGATATCAGCGCCACCACGACCGTGAGCGGCAGGTGGTATTCGTCCGAGGCCGCCAGCACGCTCACCGCTTCCTTCATGTTGCTCATCAGCAGATGGCCGGTGAGGTCGTAGAGCAGTATTATGCCCAGCAAAAACAGCGACGAGCCTATCAGGTTCATTATCATGTACCGGGTGGAGGCCACCAGCGTGCGGCCGGTGGAGCGCGCCGATATCAGCGAGCAGGCCGACAGCGTCATTATCTCGACGAACACGTAGGCCGTGAATATGTCGTTCGTGTACACCTGGGCCATCAGCGCGGCCGTGAGCAGCAGTATCATCACGTAATACAGGCTCTGCTTGTCGCGCAGTATGTGCTCGTCCACCTTCTTGAGGCCGCCCATCAGCGACAGGAGCATTATCAGGCTGAAGAAGTGGGCGGTTATGGCTTCCAGCCGTCCGGCGCGCAGCTCGTTGCCCCAGGGCGCGGGATAGTGGCCCATCATGTAGGTATAGCTGCCCTCGTAGTAGGACATTATCACCATGAACACCGTGCAGAGCGCCACCTCGACCGAGGCCACAAAGAAGGTCCAGTAACGCGCGGCGCGGCCCTTGAGCACGCTGGTCATGGCCGCCGAGCCCAGCGGCAGCAGTATGCACGCAAAGGGTATGGATTTCCACAGCTCCACGCCTTACTTCACCTCCTTGCGCGACCGCGCGGTGATCTCGTCTATGTCCAGCGTGTGATAGCGGCGGTAGAGCCGCACCGTCAGCGCCAGCATCACCGCGCTGCACGCAACGCTTACGACTATGCCGGTCAGCACAAGTCCCGCCGGTATCGGGTTTATGTATGCGTCCATGGAGGTCACGCCGTCCACGACTATCGGCGCGGCGCGGTCCATGATGTAGCCCTTGGCCGCCAGAAAGAGGTATATGGCGCTGTCGGTCATCGAAAAGGCGATTATCTTCTTTATCATGTTGCGGTCGAGCAGCAGCGTGGTAAAGCCTATGCCGAACAGCACCATGGCCGCGATCTCCTCGTAATTGGAAAAGTTCATGTCACATATCCCCCTTCCGGAACAGGGTGTAGAAGGCGTACATGGTGCAGCATACCACCAGGCCCACCGCTATGTTCAGGTACGGTATCAGCCCCGCGGAGAATATCCGGCCGGGCGTGCCGGGCGTAATGAAGCTGTCCAGATGGTTCGCGCCCGTGAAGAAGCTGTACGCCTTGCTGAGCGCGTAAAACGACAGCGAGCACAGCGATACCACGCGGAAGGTCTTGAAGGTGAAGAAGCGCTCGGTGCGCTTGAAGCCGAAGGCGTTGAGGTAGAGTATCAGCCCCGCGCCCATGACCGCGCCGCCCGAGAAGCCGCCGCCGGGCGATATGTGGCCGTTGAGTATCACGTATATGCCGAACATCAGTATCAGCGGCACCAGGAACACCGCGCTGTTTTGCAGTATGGCGTCGTTCTTGGGCTCGTACATGCGGTCGTCCGCCTCTATCTCCAGCTGGGCGGAGCGGTCGTTCTTCTCCGAGGATATGCGCAGCAGTATCAGCACCGAGCAG
>JBJEUC010000461.1:0-2115 GCA_051883635.1 Candidatus Fimadaptatus sp. | reverse complement strand
TAAAACGGGAGGGAAGCGTAATGGAGGTAATGCCGGACAGGCCGACGCCCCTGTTCACAAACAGGAGCCTGAGGGCGATGATAATACCCCTGTTCCTGGAGCAGCTGCTGGTGATGCTGGTAGGCATGGCGGACACGCTTATCGTCAGCTACGCCGGAGAAGCGGCGGTGTCGGGGGTCTCCCTGGTCAATCAGTTCAATACCATCTTCATCTATCTGTTTACCGCGCTGGCTTCCGGCGGTGCGGTCGTGATAAGCCAGTACATCGGGAAGCGCGCGGCGGACGCAGCCGGTGAATCCGCCAGCCAGCTGCTCGCCTTTTCCACGGCGTTTTCCGTGGCTGTCGCGGCGCTTGTGCTCGTCGGGAACGAGAAAATGCTCGCCCTGCTGTTCGGCAGGGTGGAAGGCGATGTGATGGAGGCCTGCGTCACGTATCTCAGGATATCCGCGTATTCCTACCCGGCGCTGGCGATATACAACTCCGGCGCGGCGGTGTTCCGCAGCATCGGCAAGACCAGCGTCACCATGTACCTGTCCATCGCCTCCAATATCATCAATGTGGTGGGCAATGCCATCGGCGTGTTCGTGCTGAAGGCGGGCGTGGCGGGCGTGGCGTACTCATCGCTACTCGCCCGCGCCTTCTCGGCGGCAGCGATAACTTGGCTGTGCTTCCGGGAGAGGAACGCGGTCGTCTACCGTTGCAAATGGATCTTCCGCTGGAACGGCGGCCTCATGAAGCACATTCTGAACATCGCCATACCCAACGGGCTGGAAAACGGCGTATTCCAGCTGGTGAAGGTCGCGCTGAGCAGCATTGTGGCGCTGTTCGGCACCTGCCAGATAGCTGCAAATGGAGTGGCGCAGAGCATCTGGTCGCTGGCGGCACTGGCCGGAGGCTCGATGGGGCCGGTGTTCATCACCGTTATCGGGCAGTGCATGGGGACCGGGGACGTCGGGGCAGCAGAGCACTATTTCAGGAAGCTGACGCGGATAACGCTCCTTATCTCATCCGCGTGGAATCTTCTGACATTCATGCTGACGCCGGCCTTCCTGAGCCTGTATGCGCTGGAGCCGGAGACCAGGCAGCTCGTTATCCGGCTGGTGCTTATCCACAACATCTTTAACGCCGTCGCGTTTCCGTTCTCCGGCGCGCTCAGCAACGGACTCAGGGCGGCGGGCGATGTGAAGTTCACGATGTACGTGGCGGTCGCCTCCACGCTGGCGGTGCGTCTGCTGCTGTCCTGGCTGCTGGGGATAACGCTGCAGCTGGGCGTTATCGGCATTACAATCGCTATGGTCTGCGACTGGTGCGTGCGTGCGGTGCTGTTCATCTGGCGGCAGAGGTCCGGCAGGTGGAAAAGCTGCCGGGTGATATGACATAATATGATGGAGGTGTTTCTATGAACGGTAAAATTCTGGTGGCGTATTTTTCGGCGAGCGGTGTTACCGCCGGGGCCGCAAGGAAGCTGGCGGAGGCGGCCGGGGCCGACCTTTATGAGATAAAGCCGGAGGTCCCCTATACCGGCGCCGACCTCGACTGGACGGACAGGCACAGCCGCAGCTCTGTGGAAATGAACGACCCGGCTTCCCGCCCTGCGATATCCGGCAGGGTGCCCAACATGGGTGACTATGCGGCCGTGTTTGTGGGCTTCCCGATATGGTGGTATGTTGCGCCGACCATCATCAACACCTTTCTGGAGAGCCATGACCTTTCCGGCAAGACGGTCATTCCCTTTGCGACCTCCGGCGGCAGCGGCATGGGCAGGACAAATGAACGGCTCAAGCCCAGCTGCCCGGGCGCGACGCTGGTCGAGGGCAGGCTGCTGAACGGCAAACAGTCCGAAAGCGCGTTGAGAAAGTGGGTGGAGGAACTGAACCTGTAACGCCCACCATTCTCAGAAGGTGCCAACGCCCGACACATGCGGGCCCAGCCGCAGAAATAGCACAATGCGAAGCGCGCAGGCGCTCCCGGCATCGCCAGCCTGAAGCCGCCCGCGCGCCTTGCTTACGGTGCGGCTGCTGAACGGCAAACAGTCCGAAAGCGCGTTGAGGAAGTGGGTGGAGGAACTGAACATGTAACGCCCGGCTACGCGCCGAAGGCCCCCGCGCCGGACAT
>JBJEUC010000460.1:0-2115 GCA_051883635.1 Candidatus Fimadaptatus sp. | reverse complement strand
GCTACCGTGTGGCAGCCTCCGGCGGCCAAGGAGGGCCAGGGGGATTGCGATTTCCCCCTAGGCCCTCCTTGGATTCTCCTTTACCCCTTGAAACGCCGCCGCTCCGCTGGGGGTTGGAGGCGGCGGGGCGGGGCGTTCTTACGCGGCGCGCTGGCGTTGGGGCGCTGTCTATGCGGGGCTGCAGCGCGGTGCCTGCGCGGCTTGGGCCGCGCAGCTGCCGCGTGCGTGGGCAGCGGTAGCGGTGCGTGGAGCGGCGGTGCGAGGGGCGGCGATGCGAGGGGCGTCGGTGCGTGGGTGGCGGTGCGTGGGGGCAAATCGATGGCACTGGGTCTGGGGTGGTGGGAGGGGGGATTGGGTGCCAAAATTTTTGGAGTTGGGCGGAATTTGTGCATTATTGCCTTGAAAAAAGTGGCTGAAGGGGCGTAAAATATGGTAAAAAGAGCAGGCTTGCGCAGAAAAATGAATATGCGGGGCGCACGTTTGCGCGTATTAACTAACTCTTAATGAGTTTGCTCTTATCGATTATCACATGAGTTCGATATAATATTATCGAATGGAACGGGGAAGGGGCAGGGTCTGCCCAGGGCGCGGATCCGCGGCCGTCCGGGCCTGTTCCGGGAGGACATATGGGGGGTCTGGTAGCCTCGCAGTCCGCGTGCGGACTGCGGAACGGCTTTCGCAGAAAAATACAAAGAAAAGTAGGTAAGCGTTATGGCTAACAGAAAGATCACGGTAATCGGCGCCGGCAGCGTCGGCGCGACCACGGCATTCGCCCTTACTCTGAAGGACATAGCCAACGAGGTAGTGCTGGTCGACATCAACGAGAGCAAGGCGCTGGGCGAGGCCATGGACATACGCCAGTGCACGCCTCTGCTGAGCGACCCGGTGAACGTTTACGCGGGCAACTACGAGTCGGCCGCGGGCAGCGACATAGTGGTCATAACCTCGGGCGTGCCGCGCAAGCCCGGTCAGACCCGCATAGACCTGGCGCAGACCAACGTTAACATAATCAAGCAGATAGCGCCGCAGATAGTGAAGACCTGTCCCGACGCCACTTACGTGATAGTCTCCAACCCCGTGGACATACTGACCTATGTGTTCCACAAGGTTACGAACATACCGCGCGACCGCATCATCGGCACCGGCACCCAGCTGGACACCGCGCGCCTGCGCGCCCGCATATCGGAGTACCTGTCGGTATCGCAGAAGAACGTGCATGCCTACGTGTTCGGCGAGCACGGCGAGACCTCGTTCGTGCCGTGGTCGATAGCCGAGGTATCCACCATCAACATCGCCGACTACAAGGACCTCATCAAGCTCAACAACGGCATCGCGGTGGACCTGGACTACGCCGAGGTCGACAAGTACATGCGCTCCTCGGGCGCCAAGGTGATAGAGCGCAAGGGCTGCACCAACTACGCGATAGCGATGGCGGTGTGCTCCATATGCGACGCGCTGTTCGGCGCGGTCAACGCCGTGCAGACCGTGTCCCTCATGCTGGACGGCGAGTACGGCATAAGCGACGTATGCCTGTCGCTGCCGGCGCTCATAGGCAACGGCTGCGTGCAGGGCCGCATCAACCCCAAGCTGACAGACGAAGAGATGGAAAAGCTCTACCACAGCGCCAATTCGCTGAAGAAGGTAATAGAGCAGCTGGACATCTGACAACGCACGAGCATACGGCGCGCGGCGGCCCCACGCCGCCGTGCGCGATCTGAGAGGAGCAATATACAGATGGAATACCGCGTGGAACGCGATTCGATGGGCGAGATGCAGGTGCCCGCCGACCGCTATTGGGGCGCGCAGACCCAGCGCAGCAAGCAGAACTTCGTGATAGGCGGCGAGATAATGCCGCGCGAGATAACTCATGCGTTCGGCATACTGAAAAAGGCCGCCGCCATCGCCAACAACCGCATACGCCCCGAGCGCATGGACGACAAGCGCCTCAAGGCCATTTGCGCGGCCTGCGACGAGGTGATATCGGGCAGCCTGAACGACCACTTCCCCCTGGTGGTATGGCAGACCGGCAGCGGCACCCAGTCCAACATGAACGCCAACGAGGTCATTGCCAACCGCGCCAATGAGATACTGGGCGAAAAGCTGTGCCATCCCAAC
>JBJEUC010000459.1:0-8670 GCA_051883635.1 Candidatus Fimadaptatus sp. | reverse complement strand
CGGGCCGGGCTTGAAGGTGAACTCGCCCGCCTTGGAGTCCCATATCGACAGACCCGTTACGTCGGTGGGCAGCAGGTCGGGCGTGAACTGTATGCGCGCAAAGTCCGCGTCCAGCGAGCGCGCCAGCGACTTTGCCAGCACGGTCTTGCCCGTGCCGGGCACGTCCTCGAGCAGTATATGGCCGCGCGCCAGTATCGCGCACATGACCAGCTTTATCGCGTCCTCCTTGCCCACTATCACCCGGCTCACATTGTCGGATACCTGTTTTACGAATCCGGCGACTTCCCTTACGTCCATATGGCATGTCTCCCGCTTTCTTGCGTATTGTTGAAAACATAGTACGCTATTTGTAGGGCAAAAAATGGCATCATTGTGAAAAGAAAGTATGAACATATGGCTTTCCGGGCAAAAAGCGCGCATCATGCGGGTATTTTACTTGACATTCTGAGAGATGCGGCCTAAAATAACAACAATGGCCGACAGAATCGGCCGCGCAGCTCAGCAGAGCTGTTATAATCAATTGTGCAGGTCATAAGAAACAGCGCATTGTGAAGGTGCGCGCAACCGCTCTGAACGGGCGGATGCGCGCACCTTTTTTATGGCCGTGCAACAACAGGAGGAATGGTTATGGCATGTTTTCTCGTTCCCGCAACTGAGGCGATAGTTGCAACCGTGGCAAAAAAGGCAATAAAGGACAAGCCGGCTGCGGAGTCCAGTCGCATACCTTTTTCCCGCAAGCTGAAGTGGCTGAGCAACATGCTCTGGGGCGGGTCGGCTTTGCTGGCGTTTGAGCACGTGTGGCATGGCGAGGTGACTCCCTGGTTCCCGTTCCTGACTGCCGCTGCCGATCCCGCTGACGCGGCTGAAATGCTGCATGAGATGGGCACCATCGGCGTAACCATGGCCGCGCTGGTCACGCTGGTATGGGTCGGTATGCTGGCTGCCTCGGCCATAATCGAAAAGCGTGCTGCGCAGACCGGGCAGGAAGGAGCATGACGCAATGACGCTGCTTATAGCCGTTTTCGCAGCGGTAGCCGCTACCGTTGCGTGGTACAGGAATGCTCCCCGCAGCGATATGCGGCTGGGCATGCTGTGCTGGATGTACTGGGGCGCGTCCATAATGTGGCTTGCGGACGCCATATTTGAGTACTGCGAGCTGGGCGCCGAATACTTTGCTCCGGCACCTGAGGATATGCTGAACGATGCGTTTCTGGGGCTGTCAGTAGTGGCGCTGGGGCTGGTAATATGGCTCGTTGCTCTGCTGATAAAGGATCCCAAGGGCGTTGTAAAAGCTGCGCTGCTCAGGCAAAAGGGCTGATTACAGTAAAAAGCGCGCCGCCGCGACCTGCTGTACGCGGCGGCGCTCCGTATGCCCGCTTACTTCAGTATCCCTTCGATGACCCTGCCGTCGGTGTCGCCCAGGTCCAGACCCAGCACGCGCGCGACCGTCACCGGCTCGTCGACTATCGAGGCGCGCTCCACCACCGCGCCCGGGCGTATGTCGGGGCCGAAGGCTATAAGCGTGGGCTGGGGGCCCTTGTCGGGCTGATGGCCGTGCGTCGCGCGGCCGAAGCGGTAGTCGCTCGTGTCCAGCGTGCGCACGTAGGGCTCGACCCAGCTGTTGGTGAAGGAGGTAAAGCCGTCGGTCTCTATCACGAACGAGAAGCCGCCGCTGAGGCGCTCCTCGCGCTCGACCTCCTCCTTTGTATATACGCGGCTGATGCCGTATATGCCCTCGCGGCACATGTCGCACAGCAGCGCGTACACCTCATCGCGCAGCGCGGAGTCGTCCGGGTCGCTCAGGTACACCTGGCCGGAGAGCGCCGCCGACTTGCAGAACGCGCGCCAGCCGGTTATGCGCCCGTCCGCGCCCACGTCTATCAGCCCGTGCCGGGCAAGCACCGCGTTGGGCGAAACGGAGCGGTTTATGTTCAGCTGGCCGTGGTCGCTCACTATGAAGAAGTCGGTGTCGTCGTATATGCCCGCGTCGCGGCAGGCGCGCATTATCTCGCCCAGCCACATGTCGGCTTCGTGCAGCCCGTGCGTTACACGGTCGGTGAACAGGCCGGTGGAGTGGCGGTAGGAGTCTATGTTGGCCGGGTGCAGCATGAGCAGCTGCGGCTTGAACTCGCGTATGATGTCGGCCGCGCAGGCGTTTATGAAGCTGTCGGCCTCAGGATGGTGGCGCGGCACGTTGAGGTTCTTGTAGCGCTCCACTATGCGCATCACCTCGGGGGAGGCGCCGGCCTCGCGGTAGCTCTCCTCGGGGGTCTCGCCGTGCTGCGGCCAGTATTCGGCCAGCAGGTAGTCTATGGAGGGGCTGTTTGCGCATACCGGCCAGAACACGCAGGCGGTCGTCATGCCGGCCTCGTGCGCCTTGTCAAACAGCGTGGGCACCTTTACCGCCCGGGCGTAGAACTCCCAGGGCGTGGAGGTCTCGCACAGTATGGTCTGCTCGTTGTTGACCACGCCGTGCCGGTCGGGGTACACGCCGGTCATCATCGATACATGGCAGGGATAGGTTATGGTGGGGTAGATGGAGCGCACGCGTTTCACGCGCGCCGCCCGGTCCCATATGCTGCCGAAGTTGGGCAGCCGCTTCAGCGTTTCGGTATCCTCATATACCATTGCGTCCTCGGATATAACGATAACATGCCGCATAACAGAGCCTCCTCCTTTGCAGAGCCGTTTCTGGACATATTATCGCACAACCGCGCGCGGATTTCAACGAGGCGCGCAAATTCATACGCCGATAATACACGCCCGCACATCCCCCCCTGCGCGGGCATGCACATATGGTGCGGAGCCCTGCGCGCGTGCCGATTTTTATATCTTGACACGCGCTCAGGGCGCATGATAGAATGAGCAAAATCGAATAGGGGCTTGTAGCGCACGGGTGTCCGCCCTCCGGGGCGGGTGAAAAGGGAATCCGGTCAGAATCCGGAACGATGCCGTCACTGTGTCAGGGAGTCGCTCCTCGTTTATCACTGGGCAACCGGGAAGAGAGGCGCGGCGTTGATCGAAGTCAGGAGACCTGCCTGTGTGTGGAGTGCTTGATCTGCGGGCTACGGATCGCATTTCCCACAACGCATCTGAACAGACGCCTTGCCGCCGTATGGCGGTCGGGTATGTTTGCGTATGGGTCGGCGGCTTGCAGCAGGGAAAGCCGCCTGTTTGATTTATACCAATACGCAAAGGAGAGACCCTGCCATGAGGAAGATGCTGTCCCTGCTTCTGTGCGCGCTGCTGACGCTGGCGCTTTCCGCGACCGCCCTTGCCGCGGAGGACGCGCACTACCCCGTAACTGTTAACACCTACAATTACGCCAAGGAGCCGGTGGAGATGACCTTTGCCGCCCGCCCGGAGCGCGTGATATGCACCAACCAGACCCAGACCGAGATGCTCCTGTACCTGGGCCTGGACGACGTGATAGCTGGTTGCGCCTATCTGGACGGCGCGGTGCGCGAGGATCTGAAGGACGCCTATGACGCGCTGGTGGCCGCGGGCAAGGAGCTGACCGTGACCGGCTATCCGGACAGGGAGGTCGTGCTGGCGCTGGAGCCCGACTTCATATTCGGCTGGCGCAGCGCGTTTGCCGATACGGCGCTGGGCGATGTGGGCGAATGGCAGGCGCGCGGCGTAAACACCATGATACTCAGCTGCTCCAACAACACCGCGCCCGTGTGCAACATTGACGCCGTGCTGGATGACTTTGCCGCGATAGGCGCCATATTCGACATAGAGGACGTGACGGATGCGTACATCGCCGATGCGCGCAGCCTTATGGACGGCATAAGCGTACATGTGGCGCAGCTGGAAGCGCCGCTGAACGTGTTGATTATTGAGCCCATGGGCGAGGGCGAGTGGTACGCCTGGAGCCGCAGCAGCCTGACGGGCTCGCTGGTGGAGGCGGCCGGCGCGGTCAACCTCTCCGAGGAGGGCGGCACGCTGTCGGTCGAGAACATAGTGAACTTCAATCCCGACGCGATAATAGTGGACTACATGGGCGGCCGCAGCGGCGACGCCGACGAGGTGCAGGCGGCGGCCGACGCGGCGATAGCCAGCCTGACCGGCGAGAGCGCGCTGGCCGAGGTGCCTGCGGTAAAGGACGGCCGCATAATGGCGGTCAACCTCACCGACGTGTACGGCGGCGGCATACGCATGGTGCCCTCCGTGCAGGCCATATACGATTTCCTTTACGGCGATACAGCCGCCTGATACCCTTTGACACCCGTAAAGGCGCGTCCGCATGAGCGCGGCGCGCCTTGAGCTTTGCTTTCGGAGGAATGGCATGAAGAACCGCTTTGAGGAGCGCCGCGCCGCCACCGCGCTGATGATAGCCGCATGCGCGGCGGCGCTGGCGCTGTCGATACTGCTGGCCGTGTCCGTGGGCGCGGTCAGGATACCGCTGGGCGACGTGTACCGCATAATACTCTACAAGCTCACGCACATACAGCTGGGCGACGTGGAAACGCTCGCGGGCGGCACGCGCTTTGAGATAATATGGAACGTGCGCCTGCCCCGCGTGCTGATGGGCGCGATAGTGGGCGTGCTGCTGTCGCTGTCGGGCGTGGTCATGCAGGCCACGGTGCAGAACCCGCTGGCCGACCCCTATATACTGGGTATATCCTCGGGCGCGTCGCTGGGCGCCACGTTCTCCATCATGATAGGCGCGCAGGCGGTGTTCACGGGCTGGCTGGCGGGCACGGGCACGGCCTTCTGGGCGTTCGTGGGCTCGCTGGCCGCGACAGTGCTGGTCTACACCATCGCCAGCCTCAACGGGCGCATGACCTCGGCAAAGCTGGTGCTGGCGGGCAGCGTGATAGGCAGCGTGTGCAGCGCGCTCACAAACCTGATGATATACATAGGCAACAACGCCGACGACATGAAGTCGGTCACGTACTGGCTGCTGGGCAGCATGACCTCCGCGCGCTGGTCGAGCCTGGCGCTGCCGGGCGCGTGCATGCTGGCGGGGCTGGTGTTCTTCCTCACGCAGCTGCGCACGCTCAACACGCTGCTGCTGGGCGACGAGGCCGCCATCACGCTGGGCGTGAACCTGGGGCTGTGGCGCAAGGTGTACATGGTGGTGGTGTCGCTGATGACGGCGGTGGCGGTATGCACCTGCGGCATAGTGGGCTTTGTGGGCCTGATGATACCGCACATAGTGCGCGCGGTGGTGGGCTCGGACCACCGCAGGCTCCTGCCGGTGGCGGCCATGGTGGGCGGCACGTTCCTCATCTGGGCGGACGTGCTGGCGCGCGTGCTCATACCCAATACCGATATACCGATAGGCGTGATCACCTCGGCGGTGGGCGCGCCGGTGTTCGTGTACATGATGGTGCGCAAATCCTACGGCTTTGGAGGGCATGACGCATGAAGCTGAACGCAAGCGAAGTGGACGTGGAGCTGTCCGGCCGGCAGATAGTCAAAAAGGCCTCGCTGGAGGTGGCGGACGGCGAATTCGTGGGCCTTATCGGCCCCAACGGCAGCGGCAAGACCACGCTGCTGAAGAGCATATACCGCGTGCTCAGGCCCAGCGGCGGCGTGGTGCTGCTGGACGGGCGCGACATGCGGCAGATGAGCTACCGCGAGAGCGCCCGGCAGCTGGGCGTGGTGAGCCAGTTCACCAACATGAGCTTCGACTTCTCGGTAGAGGACGTGGTGCTCATGGGCCGCGCGCCGCACAAGGGCACCTTCTCCCGCGATACCGCCGAGGACATGCGGGCGGTGGAGGACGCGCTCAGGCGGGTGGACATGCTGGCCTTCCGCAAGCGCAGCTTCCTCACGCTCTCGGGCGGCGAAAAGCAGCGCATACTGCTGGCGCGGGCGCTTGCGCAGCAGGTCCGTATGCTGGTGCTGGACGAGCCCACCAACCATCTGGACATAAAGTATCAGCTGCAGATAATGGACGTGGTCAAGAGCCTGGGCGTGGGCGTGCTGGCGGCGCTGCACGATATAAACCTGACGCTCATGTACTGCACGTCCATATACGTGCTCAAGGACGGCGAGGTGCGGGCGCACGGCCGCCCCGAGGAGGTGATTACGCGCGAGCTGATACGCAGCGTGTACGACGTGGACTGCGACGTACACAAGGACGCGCGCACGGGGCGGCTCTACGTGACCTACTATTCCGGCGCGCAACGCGCGGGAGGGGAGGGCGTATGAGGCGGATAGCGATACTGACCTGCTTAAGGGCCAACGACGTGTGCGCGGGCTGCAGCTGCCTTGGCGCGCTTTACGAGCGCAGGGGCGCCTTTGTCCGCTACGCGGGGGAGGATGTGCGCCTGACGGCGTTCATGCGCTGCTCCGCCTGCCGGCGCGACGGGGGCGAGCCCGACGCGGGCGAGATGGAAAAGCTGGACAGGCTGGCAAAGGAGGGCACGGAGGCGGTGCATGTGGGCGTATGCGCGCTGGACCGCGCAGGCGGCGAGATGTGCCCGGGCATGAAGCGCCTTGCGGAGAAATGCCGCGCGCGCGGCATGGAGGTAGTGCTGCGCACGCACTGAGAGGGGCGGCACGGCGGCCAGCCAGGCGGACTTGGGCAAGCCGGAGGGGGCGGGCTCCCTTCCGGGCGGCAGCATGAACATATGTGTGACAGGGCGCGCGTTTTCGTTTATAATATAGGCGAAGGCGCGCGCCGCTCTGCGCGCGGATACTGTCTGCAAGGAGTATGATATGAACGCTCAGCTGGAGATAAAGATAAAGCAGCTGCCCGATTCGCCGGGCTGCTACCTGATGAAGTCGCAGGGCGAGATAATATACGTGGGCAAGGCCAAGAACCTGAAAAACCGCGTGCGCCAGTACTTCCAGTCATCCCGGAACCATACGCCCAAGGTGCAGGCTATGGTCGAGAAGGTGGACGATTTCGACATAGTGCTGGTGGACGGCGAGCTGGAGGCGCTCATACTGGAGTGCAACCTGATAAAGCGCCACCGGCCGTTCTACAACATACTGCTCAAGGACGACAAGCAGTACCCCTACATACGCATAAACACGCGCGAGGACTTCCCCCGCGTGGAGCTGGTGCGGCGCATGGCGCAGGACGGCGCGCGCTATTTCGGCCCGTACATAGGCGCGACCGCCGTGCGTGAGGTGCTGGACGTGCTGCGCAGCGAGTTCCCGCTGCGCACCTGCGTCAATATGCCCAGCGCCTCGGGCGGCAGGCGCGCGTGCGTGCATGCGCAGATAGGCCAGTGCATGGCCCCCTGCACCGGCGCGGTCACGCGCGAGCGCTATCACGAGGTGATAGACCGCGTCATAGACTTTTTGAGCGGCAACGAGGCGGCGGTGATATCCGCGCTGGAGGAGCAGATGAAGGCGGCGGCCGCGGCGATGCAGTTTGAAAAGGCCGCCATGTACCGCGACCGCATACGCGACGTGCAGTCAGTCATGCAAAAGCAGAAGGCCGTGAGCACCCGGGGCGACGATTACGACGTGCTGGCCTGCGCCTCGGACGGCGTGGATGCACTGGTGCAGGCGCTGTTCATGCGCGCCGGGCGGCTGATAGGCAGCGAGTCGTTCGTGATGGAGCACGGCGGCGGCGAGAGCGCGGGCGAGCTGATAGCGAGCTTCATGCTGCAATACTACGACGAGGACCACCCCATACCGCCGATGATACTGGTGCAGGAGCTGGGCGGGGACGCCGACACGCTGGCCGGACTGCTGCGCGAAAAGCGCGGCGGCGCGGTGGAGATACGCCTGCCCCAGCGCGGCGACAAGCGGCAGATGATGGAGATGGCGCAGAAGAACGCCCGCGACGCGGCCGACAAGCGCGCCGCTCAGCTGCGCCGCAGCTATGAGCGCACCACCGGCGCGCTGGAGGAGCTCAAGACGGCGCTGGGGCTGGAGCGCCTGCCGCGCCGCATAGAGGGCTACGACATATCCAATACCCAGGGCGCGCTGTCGGTGGCGTCCATGGTGGTAATGCAGGACGGCCTGCCCGATAAAAAGGAGTACCGCCACTTCCGCATAAAGACCGTGGAGGGCCCCAACGACTTTGCCTCCATGCACGAGGTGATAGAGCGCCGCTTCCGCCACGGGCTGGCCGAGCGGGAGGCGCTGGCCGCCGACGGCCGGCCCGCCTCCGAGGGCAAGTTCTCCCGCATGCCCGACCTGGTGCTGATTGACGGCGGCCCCGAGCAGCTCAAGAACGCCCTGGACGCGGCGGCGCGGGCCGGCGTGCAGGTGCCCATGTTCGGCCTGGCCAAGCGCATTGAGGAGATATACCTGCCCGGGCGCGAGGAGACCATACTGCTCGACCGCCACTCCAACGCGCTGCACCTGATACAGCGCCTGCGCGATGAGGCGCACCGCTTCGCCATCACCCACCACCGCCAGCTGCGCGCGCGCAGCTCCATCTCCTCCCAGCTGGACTCGATAGCGGGCATAGGCGAAAAGCGCAAGAAGGCGCTGCTCAAGCACTTCCGCAGCGTGGAGAGCCTGCGCGCCGCGTCGGTGGAGGAGCTGCTGGAGGCCGAGGGCATGTCCCGCCCGGCCGCCGAGGCAGTGTGGGCGTTCTTCCATCCCGGCACCTGAGGCGCAGGCGCCAGGCACACAAAGCAACACCCCATCCTATGCCCCAGCGGCAGAGTGCCGCGTAAGAAACGCAGCGCCCCGCCGCCTCCAACCCCATAGCGGAGCGGCGGCGGTACAAAGGGGTGAGAAGAGAAT
>JBJEUC010000458.1:0-2123 GCA_051883635.1 Candidatus Fimadaptatus sp. | reverse complement strand
ACCGAGCCCATGGAGGTCGAAAACATGCTGCGCACAAGGCTTGCGATAACTATCCAGGACAGAAAGTGCGGCAGGTACGATATCGACTGGAATATGCGCCTGAGTCCTGTGCTGCGCACAGCGTTGAGCATGAGCGCCAGCAGTATGGGCGCCGGAAAGCCTATGGCGATCTTGAGCAGGCTGATTATTATCGTATTGTTCAGCGCCGTCAAAAAGCCGGGATCGCGGAACAGCTTCTCAAAGTTGTCCAGGCCCACCCAGGGGCTGCCGAAGAACCCCAGCTTCATCTTGTAGTTGCGGAACGCTATCTGCACGCCGTACATGGGCACGTAGTGGAATATGATAAAGTACACAATGCCCGGCAGCAGCATCAGATAGAACATCTTGTCCTTCCACATGACACGGAGCATCCTGTGGAACCGTGATTCGTTCAACGTCGGCGCAATCGCAACTTTTCTTATGCTCATCGACAACCATCTCCTCCGCTGCGCTGAACGGCGCGTTCTCTTTACTCAATTATTTTATATGACTTTTTTAACATCTTCAATGGCCTGTACAAACAAAAATATATCCGAATTGGACATTGGCTTCATTCATGTGACGTATTTGTTTAATTAGTGTTGGCTGCATATATGTTCATACTTCCGGTGGTATCCGACGCGCTGCCGTCCGCCAAATGCATCGGCGCAGCAAAAAGGGGCCGCCGCATCCGGCTGCCCCCCTGCCCGTTTCCCCGTGAGGTGCCAAGCGGTGCTTGCGCATTCGCCAAAGCCCGCCTTTGCGCACGCCGGGGCCGCTCCGCTTCTTCCCGCACTGACCCGCGCTCCTCCTTACGCGCGCGGCCCATATGCAAGCCTTGCTCAACCGCCCCGGCCGTCCGGGTAAAACGCAGCGGGCGGAGGATGTGCTCCCCCCGCCCGCTTGTCACAAGCGAATATGTATCCTGCCCGCGCCCCGCGTTCCGGCCATTCCCGCGCGCCTACACCCCGAACCGCCATGTGCGGGTCCAGGTCATGCTCTCGCCCGCCTTCAGCGCGATGGGTATGAACACCTCGCAGGACAGCACGTAGTAGTCGCCCCATATCGCTATCCGGGACGGCGCAAAGGAGTCGCGCTCCTCCACAAACGCGGTGGCGGCGCTGTGGCTCATCCGCCAGGCGACCGGAGCCGCCGTCACATCGTCCGTCCTGACGAAGAACGCCTTCAGTATTTCGCCGGAGAAGCCAAAGCCGGTCGCGTCTCCCACGAGCCGGTGCGCCGTCGGGAAGTCGTTCAGCCGCGCGGGCGCAGGTATCGAGGGCGTGTCCAGCCGATAGCCGGGCCCTATCTCGCGGTCGCCCAGCGACACGAAGTTGTGGCAGTACTCCTCCTGCACTATGTCCCTTGCGCCCGTGTTTATAAGCGTGGTCTCAAGCCGCAGCTCGTCGCCCGCCAGCGTGACCGTGCGCGTCTCGCGATAGGCGTAGCCGTTCACCTCGGGGGTCTGCGTCTCGAAGAACGCCCGGCGGCCCTCCGCCTCCATGCGGGTGTCCAGCGGCAGATACTCCGCCCGGTCGCCTATGCCCAGCTCGCGCTCGCCGCGCCGTATCAGGCCCACGCCCGGCTTGAGGTACCATTCGCCCACCGGCGTATCGCCCACCAGGCCCGCCCCGTCGTACCCGCAGCACAGTCCGCAGCCGTCCGTACTCTGAAAGCCGCTGTTCTGGTTGCGCTCGTACTGGGTGAAGCGCGTGCCGTCGTAAAACACGTCGGATATGAACGCGGAGTGATTGAACCGCGTGCGGTTGTAGCGGCTGCTCTCGGGCGCAAGCACCCGCGCGCTCAGCTTTCCATCCTTCAGAAGCACAGTATTCATGGCATTTCCCTCCCGCAAGATCTCGTCCGCGCAGCTTTCAGCGCGCTCTCATGGCAGGCCCTCAGCGCGTTCTCATGGTGCGGGCCTCGCCCGCCGGGACAGTTCGTGCGCCGCGCGCCCGACGGCGGACAGCTCTCCGCGCACCCCTGGCGCGAGCCGCACCCGCCGGTACAGTTCGAGCGCCGCGCGCCCGGCGGCGGACGGCTCTCCGCGCACGCTCTTGGCGCGGGCCGCGCCCGCCGGGACAGCCCCCGCCGCCCCCTGACCT
>JBJEUC010000457.1:0-8703 GCA_051883635.1 Candidatus Fimadaptatus sp. | reverse complement strand
CGGCAGCAGCCGCGTGGCTGCCTCCGGCGGCCAAGGAGGATTAGGGGGATTGCGATTTCCCCCTAAATCCTCCTTGGATTCTCCTATTACCCCTTGAAACGCCGCCGCTCCGCTGAGGGGTTGGAGGCCGCGGGGCGCTGCGTTCTTACGCGGCGCTCTGCCGTTGGGGCAAGGGGTGGGGGTGCTGCTCTACGTTTTGCAGTTGATATACGGCAGGCGATACAGCGCGGCGCGGCAGGGCGCGCTCCACGTTTTGGGGAGTGCGGCATGCCGCGCCGGTATTATGCGGTTTTCTGCCCGGGCAGGCGGGGTGAGACGGTGCTGCGGAGCAGCGCCTGCGCCGGGGTCATTCGTCGGCGAAGTTATCGAAGTAGCCCTGTATGAACACCACGGGGGTGCCCTTATCGCCGCTGCCGCTCACCAGGTCGCACAGGCTGCCCAGCAGGTCGGTGAGGCGGCGGGGCGTGGTGCCCTGGGACTCCATGCGGCCGGTGAGGTTGCCCTCCTTATGGCGTATGGCCTCGCGGGCGGCGGCGCTGGCCTGCTCGCCGGACATGCCCTTGAGCGCGTTATCGGCCAGGTACTTGAGCTTGAGCTCATTGGGTGTGCCCTCCAGGCCGGAGGTATAGCCGGGCGACACGACCGGGTCGGCCAGCTCCCATATCTTGCCCACCGGGTCCTTGAACGCGCCGTCGCCGTACACCATCACCTCGATGCGGCGGCCGGTGCGCTCGATAAGGCGGCGCTGCACGTCCTCGACAAACGCCTGGGAATCGCGCGGGAAGAGCTTGACCTTCTTCACGCCGCCCTTATCGGTGGAGAGGTTGGAGCCGTACAGGCCGTAATCGGGGTTGAAGCCGCTGCCGTCCACGGGCGCGGAGAGTATATCCGCCATGGATATGGCGGTCTCGGCGCCGGCGGCCTTGAGCAGGCGGCAGGTGCGCGCGCGGGTATGTATATCGCAGGCTATCACATGGCGGGTATAGTCCAGCATGCGGCGCGGGTCATTGGCGAGGAATATCTCGGCGTTGGGGGCTATCTGCTTATAGAGCGTTACGTAGTCGACTCCGGTGAAGGGGTGCTTGACCTCCGGCCCGAACAGCTCGCGATAGCGCGCCTCCGTCAGGAGGTCCTTCATGGGGTCTATGCCCTTTTCATCGAGCATATCCAGCGAGACCAAGTGATTGCCGACCTCGTCGGAGGGATAGGCCAGCTGTATATAGAGCTTGTCCAGGCCGCGGGATATGCCCTCCAGCAGGAGCGAGAAGCGGTTGCGGCTCAGTATGGGCAGCACGATGCCCGCCACGCCGCCGGGAAACCTGGCGCGCACATCGGCGGCTATCTGCTCGACCGTGGCGTAATTGCCCTGCGTGCGTGCCAGCACGCTTTCGGTAATGGCCAGCACGTCGCGGTCATGAAACTCAAAGCCCTGCTCCGCCTGTGCCGCCATCAGCGCCTCAACCACCAGCGCCGCCAGGTCATCCCCCTCATTGAATATGGGCGTGCGTATGCCGCGCGCCACGGTGCCCACTGTCCTCATTGATTTGCCCTCCAATATGTCGCCCGGCGGCACGCCCTTGTGCCGCACGGGTGTATTCTGTTTTGCGCTATTAATGATATCATAGTTTGCGCCGCTTGGCAAGAATGGGGGTGCATCTACTTGTGCGGCGCGGTGCCGCAGGGGTCATGCGGCACCGCGCCGAGATGGCGGCAGGCAGCGCGCGCGTCACCCGGCGGCATCTTCCCCCGCCGCATCCTGCGCGGCCGTCCGGCCGCAGTGCGGGCAGAACTGCCACTCGTCCCGGAGCGGCTCGCCGCACTGGGGGCATGCCTGCCTGAGTCTGTGTCCGCACATGGGGCAGAACAGGTAGCGCGGCTTCACCTGCGCGCGACAGGCGGGGCAGCGCGCAACCTCAGGCCGCACTATCAGGTAGACCGTCAGCGTTACCACATTGCCCAGCAGCGCCAGAGTGCCCCACAGTGCCGGATGCGTGCCGCGCCTGCGCGCGTCGGTGAACACCCACAGCGCGATGAACAGTATCAGCGCGACTGCGCAGATGCACATGCCCAGGTTGATGTATCCGCACTGGATGCGCTTGTGCTGGTCGCTCGACGCGGTCCCGGCCAGGCCTGCGTTGAGCATGCGGTACACGAGCATCACGCGGTAGCCGTCCCTGTCGGCGTTGGACAGCATGAGGCGCTTATCGCCCGCGCGGTTGATGTAGCCGTTCTCCCTCTCTATGTAGCTCCTTATGCGGCTCAGCTCGGCCTGGCTGCTGTAGCTCTTTATGCCGTCCAGCGAGGCGTGCTCCTCGGTGTCCCACCCCCAGAGCATGTCGTTGCAGACGTTTGCGTAGGCGTTTGCATCTATCGAGCTTACGAAGTACCGGGAATAGCTGGGCAAGTCCGCCGCCGCAGCGTCGACGCTGCCGCCGACCATGCGGTAAGCGCCCAGCTCATTGCCCTGCGCGTCCAGCACGAAGGCGGGCCGCTCATACGCGTAGGACATTATCACCGCGCCGGGCATATCGCTGACGATGTCCTCGCGCGGGCCCCCGTAGAGCGACGCGACTATCTCTATCTGCCCCGCGCCCGGGTAAAGCGTTGGGTCGGTCTCGAAGCTGTCCACTATGTTGCCCTCGCCGTCCAGCAGGTACATGGCCGCGCCTGCGGCCATGACGCGGCTCAGCAGCTCCCCGTATTCGTTGCTTCTTATCTTGTCCAGCGTATTCTGAAGCAGTGAATCCGCGCCGCGCAATTCAGGCTTGGCGTACTGGGCCATCTGCGAAACGTCGGTGTACAGCCGGTTAAGATAGTCGTCGCCGCCATACGTACCGGCGATGTACATGCTGCCCTTCAGGTATATGCCGCCCGCCATCAGCGCCATAAGCGCCGCCAGCGCAAGGCATATGAGCGCCGTAAAGGGGTTATGCGCGCGCAGCGCCCCTGCGCTTCGCTTTTCCGTATCATGCGTCATACTTGCTCTCCTCCTCGCTAAAGTATCCCATCACCGGCGCCAGCAGCAGCATCAGCCCCACGCCCGCGGCCGGTATCATCCATATGCCCTCCAGGGCCGCGCCCCTGTGCCAGGCGATGATGCCCGCCGCCGCCAGCAGCGCTGCGGCCGCCAGCGCCAGCGCGAACATCCGCGTCTGGCGTCTCTCTGCGCGCCTCTGCGCGGCCTTCAGCCGTGCGCTGCGCGCGCCCGCCGGTATTGCCGCGCGCACCGCTGCGGGCAGCTCGCCCGGCTGACCCTCCTGCTCCCTTTCCGCCTGCGCCAGAGCGCGCAGCTCGCGTTCAATGCCGTTCATCTTCTCTTTCCTCCCCCAGCAGCGGTCTGAGCCGCACCAGCGCGTCGTGCAGCCGCCATTTCACCCTCCCGGTCGTTACCGACAGCGCGCGGGCAATGTCGGCATAGCTCATATCCCGGAAATACCGCAGCACCACCATCGCGCGGCTCTCGTCATCCAGCGCCGCCAGCGCGCGCTTTACGCGCAGCTCCCGCTCGCTCATCTCCGCCCGTTCCTGCGGCGAGGGCTCGCTTGAGGGCGCATCGCAGTCCTCCAGCGGCTGCGCGGTGCGGGCGCGCTTTGCGTCTATGAACAGGTTATACGCTATGCGGTATATCCACGCGCTGAAGCTCCCGCCCGCAAGCGTCCTGAAGTCCGCTATGTGCTCTATCATGCGCAGCAGCGTTTGCTGGCTGAGGTCGTCGGCGTCGGTGTCCGCGCCCAGCCGGCGAAAGAAGCTCTTCAGCCGGGGCAGGTATTCGCTGCACAGCGCCGCCAATGCTTCGGCGTCGCCGTTGCGCGCGCGGGCCAGCACTTCCCGCTGCTCTGCCCTATCCGGCATATTGCCATCCTCCTTTCGGGTTTTTGCAACCGGTTACATACAATAAACGCATATGATGATGCAATGGTTGGTGTTTTTTGGGGAGATTTATGTATTCGGAGACGGCGGAGCGGCGCGCTTTTGCGCGGCGCTCTGCCGCAGGGGCAAGGGATGGGTTTGCTGCTCCGCGTTCTTCCGTTGCCTTGCGGCTTTTGTGGCAACGTCCTTGCGCCGCTTATGGCTGCGGCAGCAGCCGCGTGGCAGCCTCCGGCGGCCAAGGAGGATTAGGGGGATTGCGATTTCCCCCTAAATCCTCCTTGGATTCTCCTATTACCCCTTGAAACGCCGCCGCTCCGCTATGGGGTTGGAGGCCGCGGAGCGCTACGTTCTTACGCGGCGCTCTGCCTTGTTGCAAAGGGTTGGTTTGTTGATTTGCATTCTATTGTTGCCCTGCTGTTTTTGCGGCGCATTCTTGCGCCGCTTTTGGCTGCGGCAGCTGCCGCGTGGCTGCCTCCGGCGGCCAAGGAGGATTAGGGGGATTGCGATTTCCGGCTCCGCACTGTGCGCTTACGCGCCCAGTGTTCCGTGCGGCTGCACGGCAGCCGCACTCCAGTCGCGCTGCGCGCGACCTACGCGGGCCCTCCTTGGATTCTCCTATTACCCCTTGAAACGCCGCCGCTCCGCTATGGGGTTGGAGGCGGCGGAGCGCGGCGTTCTGGCGCGGCGCTCTGCCGCAGGGGCAAATGATAGGGCGTGTTGCTTTGCGCTCTGCCGTTGCTTTGCGGATTTTGGGATAGCGTCCTTAAACTGCTGTTGTCTAAACAAGCTGCCGCGCATTTGCGCCATTACCCAAATGCAGCGCAAGAATGTTGTCCTTCAGTCTGAAAGGCAACGGAAGAACGAAGAACAACACACCCACCCCCTTGCAACAAGGCAGAGCGCAACGCCAGAACGCAATGCCCCGCCGCCTCCATCCCCATAGCGGAGCGGCGGCGGTACAAAGGGGTGAGAAGAGAATCCAAGGAGGGAGTAGGGGGAACTCGCAATCCCCCTATCCCTCCTTGGCCGCCGGAGGCTGCCACACGGTTGCGCCAACAAGTAACAGCGGCGCAAGAACGCCGCCACGAAAACCGCAAAGCACCGGAAGAACACAAAGCAACCTGCACAACTCATCGCACAAGCGGCACAAGAACGCCGCAACGAAAGCCGCAAGGCAACAGAAAAGCACAAAGCAACCTGCACAGCTCATCGCACCAGCGGCACAAGAACGCCACCGCGAAAGCCGCAAAGCAACGGGTGAAGCAACATCCCGCATAAGCAAATATGCGGCGGAGAGCATCTCTCTCCGCCGCAGTCCCCTTTGCCATCATGCACTTGCCGGGCGGCGGTCAGCGCCGTCCGTCTATGCAGGCGTATATCATTATGCCCGCCGCCACCGCCGCGTTGAGCGACTCCGCGCCGCCGGGCATGGGCAGGCGCAGCCGGTGCGTGGCCAGCGCCCGCACCTCGTCCGAAACGCCGCGCGCCTCGTTGCCTATCACCAGGGCCACGTCGCCCCCGGGCAGGCCGCCGAAGAAGGGCTCGCCGTCCAGCTGCGAGGACACCACCGCGCAGCCCTGCCCGGCCAGCCCGCGAAGCGCCCCGGCCATGTCCACGCGCAGCACGGGCACGCGGAAGGCCGCGCCCATCGAGGCGCGCAGCACCTTGGGGGAGAACGGGTCGGGACAGCTCATGCCTATCAGCAGCGCGTCAAAGGCCGCCGCGTCGCAGGTGCGCCATATCGTGCCCACGTTGCCGGGGTCCTGCACGCCGTCCAGCGCGGCCACCAGCAGCGCCCGGCCCTGCGCCCGGGCGCGGGCGACGACCGTCTCCAGCTCCGGCTGCGCAGGCGGCTCCACGGCGGCCACTATGCCCTGCGGCGTGACCGTTTCGCACAGGCTCTCCAGCACGTGCGGCGCGGCGCTTGACGCACCCCTGCCCGCGAACTCGGCGCTCACGCGCGTTTCGTCATACAGCACGTCGCGCACATTAAGGCCGCTGGCGCGCGCCTCGGCCAGCATTTTTTCGCCCTCTATCAGCATAAGGCCCTCGCGGCGGCGGGCCTTGGGCTCGCGCAGCGCCCGCAGCGCCTTTACGCGCGGGTTCTGGGTACTGGTTATTTCCGGCATAGGCAAGCTCCTCTTTGCGTTATAGTCACATTATAGCCCGGCGTCCGGCGCGTGTCAAACGGGCGCAGGTTAAGCCCTGCGCAAGCCGCCGCGTTGACGGCCGTTTCCGCGCATGATATAATCGGCATCAGCAATATAGATGAGAGGTGATTTATCTGAATACGAGATTTGCAGCCTGCATACTGCTTATGAGTCTCATGATGTGCGCCTGCGCCGCCCGCGCGGACGCGCCGACGCTGCTGATAGAGCAGCGCAGCACCGTGTCTACTCCGGACGGCGACGATGTGACCGAATACTTCCACGACCGCGTGATACTGCACGGCGACATATACGAGGTACAGGGCCGCAAGGTGGCGGGCGGCGTGGAGAGCCGCATGCGCTGGCTCTACGCCGCCGACGGAACGCCCCTGGGCAGCCGGACATATGACGGCGCTTCCGTGAGCGACTCACTGAGCTACCTGTACTGGCTGGACGGTGACTTCGACACATACGTCGCCTGGCTGAGCGATGTGGAGCGCGTCGACGGCAGCACGATATACTTTGCCGATTCCTCATGCGAGGAGGTCACCGTTGAGGACGGCGTCATCCGCCGGACGGTGCGCCGCTACGCCGACGGCTCCTCCCTGGAAATGAGGCTGACGCGCTACGGGCAGCTGGAGGAGCTGACGCTCTGCTCCGCCGACGAGGACGCGCCCGATACCGCAATAACGATAGAGTATGCCGAGTTGGAGCCGTCCGGCTCTGCGGAAGCGGCAGGGGCGGGACTGTTCTCCTGAGCCGCCGACGCGCGGACGGGGCGCCGTCATGCCCGGCTGAGTAAAAAGGCAAACATGCCTGCTTCCGCAAGCGGAAGCAGGCATGTCGTTTTTATGAGACCCGCGCGTCAGCCCTTTACACTGCCCAGCACCAGGCCGCTGGTAAAGTACTTCTGCAGGAAGGGGTAGATGGCCAGCACCGGCAGCGCCGCCAGGAACAGCTGCGCCGCGCGGCCCGTGCGCGCGTTCATCATGCTCAGCAGCAGCGCGTAGTCGCCCTGCGCCATGCGCAGTATCTCCTCGAAGTCGCGTATCAGGGTCTGCAGGTAGGTCTGCAGCGGATACATGTTGCTGTTCTGCATGTAAATCAGTCCGCTGAACCACTCGTTCCAGTGACCCACTATCGAGAACAGGCCCACTGTGGCCAGCGAGGGCGTGAGCAGCGGCAGGATTATCCTGAACAGCGTCTGGAACACGTCCGCGCCGTCTATCAGCGCGGCGTCCTCTATCTCCTCCGGCAGCCCGCGCATGAAGTTCATCATTATGACCATGTTGTACACCGGCAACGCGCCCGGCAGTATCAGCGCCCATATGCTGTTGAGCAGGCCCAGGTTGACCACCAGTATGTAGGTTGGTATGAGGCCGCCGCCGATTATCATGGTCACTACGAAAAACGCCATGTAGATATTGCGGCCGGCGAGCTTTTCCTTGGTATGCGCCAGCGGGAACGCCGTGAGCACCATCAGCACCATGTTGACGGCCGTGCCCAGCACGACCCGCTTTACGCTCACCCACAGCGCGTCGGTAAACTTGCCGCCGCGCAGCGCGAACTCATACGCCGCCGTGGTAAAGTCTATCGGCACAAAGCCCACGCGCCCCGCCGCCACGGCCGAGCTGGAGCTGAACGACAGCGCCAGCAGGTGTATGAACGGCAGTATGCAGGTAAGCGACACCAGCGTAAGCACTATAACATTGAATACCATAAACGCCTTGCGTGACGCCGAACTATATTGCTTCATATGCCCGTACCTCCCTGTGATGTAGTCGGCCCGTCAGAACACCCTGTAGCCCGCCAGACGGTCGGCCAGGTAATACGACATGCAGATGAGCACGCCCGATATCACCGATTTGAACATGCCTACCGCCGTGCCGACGGAGTACTGCGCCTGCTGTATGCCCAGGCGGTAGACGTAGGTGTCTATGATATCGCCGGTCTTGTACACCATGGGCGAATAGAGATTGTATATCTGGTCGAAACCCGCGTTGAGCACATTGCCCAGCGACAGCACCGTCATCAGCACCACCGTCGGCAATATCATGGGTATCGTTATGTACACCGTCTGCATCCAGCGCCCCGCGCCGTCCACTATCGCCGCCTCGTACAGGCCGGGGTCTATGCTGGTAAGCGCCGCCAGGTATATTACCGTGCCGAAGCCGAACGACTTCCATATGTCGGAGACTATCATCGTCCAGGGGAATACGCTCGCGTCGCCCAGGAAGGAGACGGGCTGACCGCCCATCATCACCACAAGGCTGTTCACTATGCCGTCGCTGCCCAGTATGTCTATCATGACGCCGGCCAGTATTACCCAGGACAGGAAGTTGGGCATGTATATGACCGTCTGATACACGCGCTTGACCGCCGTGGAGCGCAGCTCGTTGAGCAGCAGCGCGAAGGTGACCGGCACTATTATGCCGCCGACTATCTTGAACACGGCGATATAGAACGTGTTCCATATCGTGCGCACAAAGTTGGGCTGGCGGAACAGGTATTCGAAGTTGGCCAGGCCCACCCAGGGGGAGTTGAAGCCCATGGCCGGGTTGTACTTCTGAAAGGCGATAACCAGGCCGTAAAGCGGTATGTAGTTGAATATGAATACGAAGATTATTCCGGGTATAAGCAGCACATGGTACTGCCACTGTTTGCGTACCAGCTTGGCGATGTTTTT
>JBJEUC010000456.1:0-2145 GCA_051883635.1 Candidatus Fimadaptatus sp. | reverse complement strand
ATATATTGCAGAGCCGCATTGGATGACCAGGCTTTTGACTATCGACGAATTGCAAGCGTTTGACGCAGTATTTGTCGGCGGCGGAGACAGCGCGGTGCTTTGCCGCGAGATGGTCAGAACGGGATTTGACGGAACGCTCAGGCAGGCCATAGATGAGGGCCTTGTATATGTCGGCATAAGCGCCGGCAGCATGTACGCAGCGGGGAATCTGGACGACGGATTGCACATTATCGACGATCCGATAGTACCGCATTGGAACGGCCCGAAGCAAATGGCATTGCCGGGCGGCGGGGGCGCGATACGGCTTGCGGATGAACAGGCGGTCTATGTTGAGGGCGACAGCGTATGCCTGATACAGGCGCAATGAACGACCGGACATCGCCCTCCGCCTGCGGCGCGATCTGCATACATGTATCGCGCCCATGAGCATAGGTGCTCAAAACCGGGGCGCAAGTCTGCTCCGGAGAATATCGATCGGTTTGACAAACTGCGCCAATGCAACTATAATATAAGCGAGATGTGCGCAAAAGCGCACGCCCTTGAAACTACTTGTGAGGAGATGTGCGTATGCAGAGCGTGTACTTTGATCTGCTGAAGCAGTGGTGCGACTCCCTTATAGAGCATCAGGTGAAGGACATGGGGCCCGAGTTCGACGGGGCGTTCCTGTGCCCGGCGTGCAAGTATGAGCATGGCCGCTGCCATGACGCGGTGTATCCGTTCATGTACATGGCCGACCGCACCGGCGATATGAAGTACGTAGAGGCCGCCAAGGCGGTGTTCGACTGGCACGATCGCAATATGGTCTGCGACGACGGCAGCGCCTACAACGACCCCAACGCCTCCTGGAACGGCATAACGGTGTTTGCGACCATAGCGCTGTGCGAGGCGCTGGAGAAGCACTCCTCGCTGCTGGACGGCGACACGCGCGCCAAGTGGGAGAATAAGCTCACGCGCATGGCGAACTGGCTCTACCACGAGCTCAACGAGGACATGCCCACCAACATAAACTACCTGGCCACCAACGCGGCGGCGCTGTCGCTGGCGGGCAACTACCTGGGCCAGGAGGCCTACATAGAGCAGGCGAAGCACCTGGCGGCCTACGCGCTGGAGCGCATCACGCCCAACGGCATGCTCTTTGGCGAAGGCAAGCCCCGCGACACGCTGACTCCCCGCGGCTGCCGCGCCATCGACATAGGCTACAACGTGGAGGAGTCCATACCCTCGCTTATCAAGTACGCCCTGGCGGTGGGCGACGAGGCCGCGCTGGACAAGCTGACCGACGTGCTGCGCAAGCAGCTCAGGTTCATGCTGCCCGACGGCGCGTGGGACAACTCCTTCGGCTCGCGCAACAACAAGTGGACCTACTACGGCAGCCGCACCTCGGATGGCTGCCAGGCGGGCTATGCGCTGCTGGCCGACCGCGACCCGGCCTTTGCCGAGGCGGCGCTGCGCAATACGCTGCTCATGCGCGACTGCTCCCAGGGCGGCCTGCTGCACGGCGGCCCGCAGTATCCGCAGAACGGCGAGAAGGCCTGCGTGCATCACACATTTACCCACGCCAACGCCATCACCTGCGCGCTGGACGCGGGCATAGAGCAGTACACAGAGCGCACCGCGCTGCCTACCGATGACTGCCTCACGCCCATACAGTACTTCCCGGAGCTGGATACCTACAAGCTGGCGGTGGGCGACCTGCGCGCGACCGTGACCGGCTACGACTACGACCTGAACGCGGGCCACGCCTCGGGCGGCTCGCTGACCATGCTCTGGCACAAGCAGACCGGCCCGGTTATAGCCGGCTCGGTAGTGGACTACAAGCTGGTGGAGGCGCACAACCAGCAGCTCACGCTCAAAAAGGCGCGCCATCGCTCGCTGGTGCCGCGCGTGGAGCTGATAAAGGACGGCAAGCGCTATTCCCAGTGCTACGACACCCGCAGCGTGATAACCACCTCCGGCAACGGCCAGCAGGTGAGCGTGAAGGTGCATGCGTCCCTGGTCACGATTGACCAGAAGCCGCTCGTGTCGCCCATATGCGTAAAGCTGGAATACCGCTTTACCGCCAGCGAGGTGGGCATCTCGGGCCGCGTATGCAGCAGGATACATTCCGCATCCGATCCGTCCCGGCCCGCGCGGCCCGCCTCCTGG
>JBJEUC010000455.1:0-2149 GCA_051883635.1 Candidatus Fimadaptatus sp. | reverse complement strand
GCTAAACCAGCTGTTCCAGTGGCCTACGGCATAGTAGAGCGAAATCACGGCTATCACGGCCTTGCTCAGCGGCATTATTATGCGCGAGTAGATGGTCCAGTCGCCCGCGCCGTCGATTATGGCGCTCTCCTCCATGCTCTCGGGTATGTTCTGGAAGAACGTGCGCGTGATTATCACGTTGTAGGTGGATATCGCCGTAGGCAGTATCACCGCAAGGGGCGTGTCGTATATCCTTATGCTGGTCACGATTATGAACAGGGGAATGATTCCGCCCGAGAAGTACATCGTGAATATCATGGTCTTGGTCATGAGCCTGCGTATCCTAAAGTAGCTGCGCGTGAGTATGTAGGCGGCCATGGAGGTCAGAAACACGTTCATCAGCGTGCCCACGCACATGTAGACCAGCGTGTTGCGAAAGCCAATGACCAGCGAGCGGTTGTTGAGGGTTATCTCGTACCCCTTGAGCGTGGACGTGCCCACGGGCCAGAGTATCGGCCCCTCGTGCGCCATCAGCGCCGCCGGGTCGGAAAACGAGGAGAACAGCACATGGAACAGGGGATACAGGCAGATGAGGGCCAGCAGTATCATTATTATGGCGTTTATCACGTCAAAGGCCCGCTCGCCGGACGTTCGCTTTATAGCCATCTCATTTACCTCCTTACCACAGACTCGAGCTGGTCAGCTTGCGGCTGGCAAAGTTGGCGATGGTGAGCAGCGCCACATTGCATACCGAGTTGAACATGCCCACGGCCGCGGAGTAGGAATAGTTGAACTCCACCAGGCCGCGGCGATATACATAGGACGATATCACGTCCGAGGTCTCATATATAAGCGGGTTGTACATCAGCACTATGCGCTCCCAGCCCAGCGACATCATGTTGCCTATGCGCAGCACCAGCAGTATCGTTATCGTCGGCATGAGCGAGGGCAGGGTGATGTGCAGTATGCGCCTTAAGCGGCTCGCGCCGTCTATCATCGCGGCCTCGTACATGGTGGGGTCGATGGCCGACAGCGCCGCAAAGTAGATTATCGAATCCCAGCCGAATTCCTGCCATACGTTCATGCCCACGAATATCGGCTGGAAGTTCTCGGCCCGCGTCATGAGGTCTATCTTTTCGCCGCCAAGCAGCGAAACGACCCAGGTGATTATGCCGTTTGACTTGGTAAAGTCCAGGAATATGCCGCAGACGACCACGGCCGATATGAAGTGGGGCATATACGTGATGGTCTGTACGGTGCGCTTGAACGCCTGCTGGCGCATTTCGCTCAGCAGTATCGCAAACACTATCGGCACGGGGAAGCCGAACAGAAGGAGCTTCAGGTTTATCACCAGCGTGTTGCGTATCAGCCGGAAGAAGTACATGTCATTGAAAAACTTGCTGAACTGGCTCAGCCCTACCCACTTGCTGCCCAGGATGCCGCGCGCAGGCACGTAGTTCTTGAACGCTATCACCAGCCCGTACATGGGCGCGTAGTGGAATACAATGAAATACAGTATCACCGGCAGCGCCATTATATACAGCACCGGATGCTGCCGCACGTTGTCAATAAGCCCCGGCAGCCCGCGGCGCTTCGCGGCCGGGCGCGCATTCGTCTGCGTCATCGTTGCTATTCCTCCAATGCAGTGTGGTATCGGGCCGTACAAGCGAAACAGCCGGGGGCGTGACTGCGCGTCCCCCGGCCGGATAGGTGCCGCCCGTCAGTTGGTGCGGCTGTTGTAGCGGTCGCAGGCGGCCTGCTCGATCTCTATGGCGCGCTCTATGTTGAGCGACTTGATGGTCTCGACCATGGTGTCGAACTCGTCCAGGCTTACGTCGCCAACAATCATCTTGAGCGTGAGCTCGTCAGCATAGGTGTTTATGGTGTTCATTATGTCGTTGAGCTCGGTCTGCTCCTCCTGGGTCTTGGTGCGGGTGCGGGGGAGCTTCTGCAGGTTGTCGGTGCCGGTCTGCCAGGTCGCCCAGGCCTCGCGCACCGCGTCGCCGTACTGCTGCATCTCCATCTCGTTGTCGTACATCACCTGGAAGGGGCTGAGGGTGAACAGCGCGCGGGCGGTGGCAAAGTCGGTCAGCTCGGGGTTGTTGGTCATGAACTCGGTGAACACGCGCATGCCGTTCTCGTCGAGCGTGTAGGTCGGGTACTCCTCGTT
>JBJEUC010000454.1:0-2151 GCA_051883635.1 Candidatus Fimadaptatus sp. | reverse complement strand
ATGGACGGCTACAACCCCAGCGTCACCTACACGGTGATAAAGCGGATAATGGATGTCACGTTTTCGGGCCTGGCGCTGCTCGTACTCCTGCCCATCATGCTTGTCGTTGCGCTCGCCATAAAGCTGGAGGACGGCGGCCCGGTGTTCTACCGGCAGGAGCGCCTGACCCAGGGCAACAGGCGCTTCATGATACTCAAGTTCCGCAGCATGCGCGTGAACGCGGAGAGCGACGGCGTCGCCAAGCTCTCCACCGGCAAGAGCGACCCCCGCATCACCCGCGTGGGGCGCATCATCCGCGCCCTGCGCATAGACGAGCTGCCGCAGCTCCTGAATATCCTCAAGGGCGAGATGTCCATCATCGGCCCGCGCCCGGAGCGCCCCGAGATCACCGAGGAGTACCTCAAGGTCTACCCCGAGTTCAGCCTGCGCCTTTTGTCTAAGGCGGGCCTCACGGGCTACGCCCAGGTCTACGGCAAGTACAACACCACGCCCGAGGACAAGCTCCGCATGGACCTGATGTACATCCTAAAGCCCAGCATCCTGGAGGACATCCGCCTCATGTTCGCCACCGTGAAGATACTGTTCGTGCCGGAGAGCACCGAGGGCGTGGCCGAGGGGCAGACGAATGCGATTAAGACTAATGCGGTGCAGAATCCCCCGATCCAGTGAACAGGCGCACGGAAAGGATGAAGGACGTTGAAACGAGTCATAACCTATGGGACGTTTGATCTGCTGCACTATGGCCACATCAATCTCCTGCGCAGAGCCAAAGCACTGGGGGACTACCTGATAGTTGCGATATCCACGGATGAATTCAACTGGACCGAAAAGCACAAAAAGACCTACTTTACCTATGAGCAGAGGAAACAGCTGCTGGAAGCGATACGGTATGTCGATCTGGTCATCCCGGAGAGGAACTGGCAGCAGAAGCGCACTGATATCCATACCTATCATGTGGACACATTTGTAATGGGCGACGACTGGAAGGGCAAGTTCGACTACCTGTCGGAGGAAGGCGCGAATGTCGTGTACCTGCCCCGGACTCCTGAGATAAGCACTTCGCAGATAAAGCAGGATCTGTACGACGCCAACAGCGTAGAGGGCGTAAGCAGGACCTCTCACGATGACATAGACACGGATCCCAGATGATACTGACGGCGATTGGAAGGTTGGAGGGCGTTACCATGAGAGACAGACTGATATATCTATTGAAGCACAATCCCTTCATTCAGAAATGCTATGTCGTGGTGATGAGCTTCGTGTTCCGCGTATGGGGCGCGATGGAAAAGACCGACGAGCATCTGGTCCTGTTTGTCTCTTTCATGGGAAAGAACGTAAATGACAGCCCCAGGGTGCTTTTCGATTATATGCAGGCCCATCCGGAGTACAGGCAATACCGCTGCGTCTGGGCCCTGGAGCATCCGGAGAATTTCCCGCAGCTGGACACGGTGAAGATAGACAGCCCGGCATACTTCAGGACGGCATTGAGGGCGAAATACTGGATAACCAATACGAACATTGAGCGCGGCCTGAAATTCAAGAAGAAGTCTCAGGTCTATCTGAACACCTGGCACGGGATAGCGCTCAAGTACATAGGCAACGACTGCCCCGGCCGCAAGGACTTCAATTTTGATACGGTGGATTATCTCACTGTATCGGGCGATTATGAGGAGCAGGTGTTTAAGCGCGCTTTCCGCGCAAGGGAGCATAGCTTCCTCCGCTGCGGCATGCCGCGTAACGAGGCCCTGTGGCTGGCGAATGAGAGGACGCGCATGGATATGCGCAAGAAGCTGAACATTCCGCCGGACAAGAAGGTCATACTCTATGCCCCGACCTGGCGCGAATCCACGGATGGCGGGCGTTCCTATACCATCAAGCCGCCCATCCACTTCGACAGGTGGGAGCAGGAGCTGGGCGGGCAGTATGTCGTGCTGTTCCGCGCGCACCATCAGACCACAAGGGTGCTGGGCGTTGCGTACAACGACTTTGTCCGCAATGCCTCCGACTATCCCGCCGTCAATGATCTGATGATCGCCGCGGACATTCTCATCACGGACTATTCGGCTATCGCGTTCGATTATTCCATACTTTGCAGGCCCATCTTCTGCTATGCCTACGACTACGACAGCTATCTTCTGGAGCGCGGCACCT
>JBJEUC010000453.1:3302-8839 GCA_051883635.1 Candidatus Fimadaptatus sp. | reverse complement strand
CCGTAAACTGGTGTGCGTGCTGCCGGGCTCGCTTTGAGCGCGGGAGGGCCTGTGTCCTGCTGCGCTCTACCGGGGCTTGGCGACAATTTGCGCGGCGAGTGCGGGTGGGCTCCGGCGGAAGGATTGCTTTTCCGCCGGTTTGCACGCGCCGCGTTCTCCCAGAGCCAGGCGACAGTTTGCGTGGCGAGTGCGGGCGGGTTCCGGCAGTGGGCCTGCGTTCCCTCCGGTTTGCGCGCCGCCGCGCTCCCCATGCCCCTACCGACAGCACGATCGCCCCGCAGGCATGGCCTGCGGGGCGATCTTTCCGCTTCGTCCGTCACGAGGTGCGCCGGACTCCGCGCTCGCGGCAGAAGTCGCTCAGCAGTGCGTCCAGCGCCGCCAGAGAGCTGGTGTGGCTGCGCGCCAGGGGGACGCTGCGCTTGCGGGCCTCGACCGAGGCGATGCGCACCATGTTGTGGGACACCGTGCTGGTGAACAGTATGCACAGGTCGGGCCGCCCGAACACGTGCTGCAGATCCTTGTGCCGCCGGGTGAATACCTTCGCTTCGCAGCCGTACTCCTGGCACAGCCGCGCGTAGGCGCGCTCCATGCGCTCGTTGCCGCCTATTATGATTACGCTCATACATACCTCCGTTCCATCTGGTTAGCATAGACTAACTATGCGTTAAAGCATCGGCGCCTCCGCCCATGGGAGGCGCCAGTCATACCCCTATGATAACAGAGCGCGGCCGGTCTGTCAATACCCGGCCGCGCCGCGCTCACCTAATGCCCGCGCGTCAGCGCTTGCGGACCGGGTAGCATACCTCGGTCACGTAGGCGTTGGGGTCGGAGGTCTCGTGGGGGCTTACGTGGTATATGTTGAACATGGGCCCGTCGAACTCGTAGCCGCTGTCGGCCGCCCAGGCGGTCACGGCGGCGTACACGTCGGGCAGCAGGTCGTAGGGCCCCCTGTACGTGGAGGAGGCGACCGTGACCGGCGGCTCGGTGCGGAAGCGCACGTGCTCGGTATCGGGATATTGGCCCCTGACGGTCTTTTGCACCTCTACGTCCACGTCGGTATCCTTGTACTCGCCGTCGTGGAATATCGTCAGCGTAAGGGTGGACTCGCTGTCGGGTATGTTCAGGGGCTCTATCTCGCGCATGAGCGTGTCCCACAGTACGCCCTCCTGCTGATAGCAGGGCAGTATGGCGCGCAGGCTGGCCACCGTGCGCGCGGGTATCTCCTTGAGTATTACGCTGTGCTGCATGAATATACCGTCCTTTCCGGAATGGGCAAGCGCCCGTTCCACCAGATGCAGCCTGCGGGCCGTCTCATCGGCCTGCGAAAGCAGCTCCAGCCGCTTGGCCGCGAGCCGGGCGCGCAGCGCCGGGGAGTCCTCCGCGGCGGCCAGTATGCCGCCCGTCTCCGCTAGGCCAAAGCCCATGTCGCGCAGCGCCGTGATGCGGCAGGCCGCAGGCAGCTGATCCTCGCTGTAATAGCGGTAGCCTGTCGCGCCGTCCGTGACGGCGGGCACGAGCAGGCCGGTCTCGTCGTAGTGTCTGAGCATGCGCACGCTTATGCGCGTAAGCCGTGAGAATTCTCCTATGCGTATCATGATACTGCCTTTCATGCGGTTTTTGAGCTCACGGATATGATAAGCCCTGACACTGTGTCAGAGTCAAGAGGAAATTTGCGTGATTTGCGGGCGCGCGGGCGGGTTATATATATCGCATACGGATAAAGTCCGCGCCGCCCGCAGGCGCGCGCGGAGGCAGGGAGAGTGACACAGGCGATGGATAACATATTCAACGTGGCGCTGGGCCTGATGCTGCCGCTGGTGGGCACCACTATGGGCGCGGCGATGGTGTTCGTGCTGCGCAGGGAGATGGGCGCGCGCCTGGAGCGGGCGCTGCTGGGCTTTGCGGCGGGAGTGATGATAGCCGCTTCGGTGTGGTCGCTGCTGATACCGGCCATGGACATGGCCGCAGCCGCGGGCCAGTCGGCCTGGCTGCCGGCGGTGGGCGGCTTTCTGTGCGGCATGGGCTTCCTGCTGGCGCTGGACAGCCTGATACCCCACCTGCACGCGCATGAGGACAAGCCCGAGGGCAAGCCGTCCGGGCTGGGGCGCTCGCTGATGCTGATGCTGGCGGTAACGCTGCACAACCTGCCCGAGGGCATGGCGGTGGGCGTGGTGCTGGCGGGAATGCTCTCGGGCAGCGAGGCCCTGTCCACGGCGGGCGCGCTTACGCTGGCGCTGGGCATAGCCATACAGAACTTCCCCGAGGGCGCGATAATCTCCATGCCGCTGGTCAGCTCCGGCGCCAGCCGCCGCCGGGCCTTTGCCTACGGCTTTCTGTCGGGCGCGGTGGAGCCCGTGGGCGCGGCGCTCATGCTGGTGCTCACCTCGGCGCTTGAGCAGGCGCTGCCGTTCATACTGGCCTTTGCGGCCGGCGCGATGATATACGTGGTGGTGGAGGAGCTGATACCCGAGGCGCAGCGCGAACCGCACTCCAACATCGGCACTGTGGGCACGGCGCTGGGCTTTGCGCTCATGATGCTGCTGGACGTGGCGCTGGCCTGAGGGAGGGTGTAGGAACACTGCCCCGGCCTGTCAACGCGAAGGGTCACTGCCCGAAATACACGCATAGCGCCCCGGCGGCGGTCGGAGCAGGAGGGCGGCTTCCTCCGCAAACGGTTGCCCACAGCAGCGGCGCACGTGCCGTCGCTTTCGATTGAACGGGCTGTACGGCGGAGCACTGCCCCGGCCTTTCAACGCGAATGGTCACTGCCCGAAATACACGCGAAGCGCCCCGGCGGCGACCGGAGCAGGAGGGCAGCTTCCTTTGCAAGCGCTTGCCCCCGGAAACGGCGCGCGCCGCTCCCGACGGAACGGGCTGTACGGCGGAACACTGCCCCGGTCTGTCAACGCGAAGGGCCGCTCACCTGAAATACACGCATAGCGCCCCGGCGGCGACCGGAGCGGTAGGGCGTCTTCCTTCGCAAACGGTTGCAAACAGAATCGGCACGCACGCCGCCGCTTCCGACGGAACGGGCTGCCAGTCGGCTCACTGCAAATACTCTCATGCCCCGCGCGCATATCGCGTTGCGCGCGGGGCCTTTGCGTGCTATAATGACGGAAGCAACCGGCGCGCGGGCGCCGGAGAGGAGGAGCGCATGAAACAGGTTTACCTCATTGGCAACGCGCATATAGACCCGGTGTGGCTGTGGCGCAAAGGAGAGGGCATGGCCGAGGTGCTGTCCACATTCCGCTCTGCGCTGGACAGGATGAAGGAGTTCCCCGACTACGTGTTCACATGCGCCTGTGCGTATTACTATGACTTCGTGGCCGACGTCGACCCCGACATGATGGAGGAGATACGTCAGCGCGTGGAGGAGGGCCGCTGGGTGGTGGTCGGCGGCACGTGGGTGCAGACCGACATGAACATACCCGGGGCCGAGGCGTTTGCCCGGCAGGAGCTGTACTCGCAGCGCACGCTGCGCCGCCTGACCGGGCGCATGGCGCGCACCGGATACTGCGTGGATTCGTTCGGCCACAACGGCATGACGCCGCAGCTGCTCCGGCAGGGGCGCATGGATGCGTATGTGTTCATGCGGCCCGGCCCGCACGAGAACGCGCAGCTGTGCGATCTGTTCACCTGGCGCGCGCCCGACGGCAGCGAGACGCTCACCTACCGCGTGCCCTTTGCCTATGGCGACGGCCTCTACGGGCTGGAGGACCAGCCGGACAGGGACAGGCTGAGCGTGCAGTGCCTGAAGGCGAAGGCGCTGGAGGCGCGCGCGCGGGACACCGGCTGCCCGCAGATGTCCTTCTACGGCGTGGGCAACCACGGCGGCGGCCCCACGATAGCGGGCCTGGAGAGCCTTGACGCCTTCATAAAGGAGCATCCCGGCGTGGTCTACGCCGGGGCGGACGAGTTCTTCAGCGACGCGCGCAGTAGCGGCGCGGCGGCTAAGGCGCCCGTGTGGACGCACGATCTGCAGCATCACGCCTCGGGCTGCTATACGGCCAACGTGCGCATAAAGGGCCTGAACCGGCGCGCCGAGACCGCGCTGGACGAGGCCGAGCGCTTTTCGCTCATGGCGCAGCTGCTCGCGGGCGGCCCGGATGTGCGCGCGCGCGTCGAGCGCGCCTGGAAGAAGGTAATGTTCAACCAGTTCCACGACGTGCTGGCGGGCTGCACGCTGCGCTCGGCGGCGCAGGACGCGGAGCACGCCTTCCATGCGGCCATCGACGAGGCGGAGGACATGATACTCTACGCGCTGGAGCGCTGGGCGCGGCGCATCGACACCGTGCCGGCCTGGGCGGGGGACTGCCTGCCGCCGCAGAAGCACGGCTGGCTGCTGTGGCAGTCCGATGCGCGCGGGGGACTGCTGTCCGACCTGCCTGCGGGCGTGGGCGCGCCCGTGATAGTGTTCAATCCGCACTCCTTCCCTGTGAGCGCCTGCGTAAGGCTGCCCGCCGAGGCCGGTCAGGTGCTGGACAGCCAGGGCAGGGCGGTGCCCTGCCAGCGCGTGCGCGGCGAACAGACCAACGGCGCGGACAAGTACGTGACGCTCATGAAGGCCGAGGTGCCCGCGCTGGGCTACGCGACCTACTACATATACGGCGGCAAGGCCCAACCCGCCGCGCCGGCGGACGCGGTCGGGGTGCGCGAGGGCGAGGGCACGATAACGCTTGAGAACGCCGCGCTCAGCGCAGAGTTCGACCGCCGCACCGGACTGCTCACGCTCACCGACCGGCGGAGCGGGCGCGTGATAGCCCGCGACGCCGCGCGCGGCATGTTCATAGACGACAGCGAGTGCGACACCTGGGCGCACAACGTGTTCACGTTCGACCGGCCTGCGGGCGAGTTCAGCGCCGTGGACGTATGCGTGCTGGACGGCGGCGGCCTGCGGGGCTCGGTGCGCGTGACGGCGCGGCTGGGCGCGAATACGCTCCGGCAGACGTTCACGCTCGACGCGGGCGAGGACATGCTGCGCTGCCACGTGAAGCTCACTATGAACGATGAGCTGCGCCTGTGCAAGCTGTGCTTCCCCACCGGGCTTAAGAGCCCGCGCGCCTTTGCCACCATGCCGGGCGGCTTCATAGAGAAGGCCGCCGACGGCCGCGAGCAGCCCAGCCACAAGTGGTGCGCCGAGTGCGAAGGCGAGGGCGGCCTGGCCGTGCTCAACGACGGCCGCTACGGCGTGTCCTTCACCGGAGGCGAGATACGCCTGGCCATAGCCCGCACGGCGTACTTCGCCGACCACTACGGCCAGCGCGACGCGCAGATGGACTGCCTCGACATGGGCGAGACCGAGCTGAACTACGCGCTCACGGCTTTTAGGCCGGACGAGGCGGCGCGCGTGGATGCGCGGGCCGAGCTGCTGGGCGCGCCGCTGCGCACGCTGCTGGAGGGCCAGCACGGCGGCAGCCTGCCCGCGGTGTACGAGGGCGTGCGCATAAGCGCGCCGGGCGTGCGTCTTCAGGCGCTCAAGCGCGCGGAGTGCGGCCGGGGCTGGATAGTGCGCCTTGTCGAGACGGCGGGCGCGGGCT
>JBJEUC010000453.1:0-3202 GCA_051883635.1 Candidatus Fimadaptatus sp. | reverse complement strand
CGGCGGGCGCGGGCTGCCGCGCGCATGTGGAGCTGCCCGCGCTGGGCGCGAAGTTTGACGCGGAGCTGCTGCGATGGCGATACGCACATACCAGATAGAGGACGGCCGCGCGCAGCCGAGCGACCTTAAGGAGCCGGACTGAGCGGGCGGAGAATACTGAGGAACGGAGAGAGCGATATGACTGACATCGAAAGGGCCCGGGAGCTGCTGGCCGGAGGGCAGTACACCTGCGTGCTGTGCCGGGGCGAGGATACCATAACGGACACAAAGGCCGGGATAGCGCCCATGATGGGCCTGATAGGCGCGGGCGTGGACGTGAGGGGCTATGCCGTGGCCGACCGCATAGTCGGCCGCGCCGCTGCGCTGCTGTTTGCGCTGGCGGGGGTGAAGTGCGTGTACGCGGGCGTGATGAGCCGGGGCGCGGCGCTCGAGCTGGAGCGGCGCGGCATACCGCACTCGTGCGGCACGCTGACCGAGCGCATCGTCAACCGCGCGGGCACGGGCCTTTGCCCCATGGAGCAGGCGGTCGCGGGCATAGACGACCCGCAGGCGGCCTACGAGGCCATCGCGCGGCGGCTGAGCGAGCTGCGCGCGGGCGGCAGGCCATGACGTACCAGAACACGCTTGCCTCCGCCCGGGAGTTTGCCGCTGCGGGCCGGCTGGAGGAGTGGGTGCATGCCTATCTGCTCTCGGACGGGCGCAACGAGCCGTTCTCTGTGGGGCTCAGGCGGTGCGAGCGGAGCTGGTTCGGCCCGCTCATGCTGCCCGCCGCGCGGCTGGAGCGCTGCTGCGGGCCCGAGGAGGGCATGAGGTTCCGCGTGGAGGCGCAGGGCTTTGAGGCGCATGTGGCGCAGCTCGGGGCGGCGATAGCGGCGGGCGAGGACATGCCGCCGCTGATAGTCAACTATGCCGCGGGCGGCTATGTGCTCAACGACGGCAACCACCGCTTCGAGGCGTACCGGCGGCTGCGCGCGCAGGAGTGCGCGGCAATAGTCTGGACCACGGGCGCGGAGGACGCGGCGGCCTTCGCGGCGCTCGCGCAAAGGCCCGTGCCGGAGCGCTGAATGAGGGCGACAAAATGCAAAGCGGAACGCCTCCCATGCGGGGCGTTCCGCTTTGTCTGTCAGGTGGGTCTGGGAAACGAGCGGCTGTGCCTCCTATGGCGCGCGCATCGGGGGAGGTGCAGTCTCGCCCTCCAGGCCGGGTGGCTTCCCGCCGTACTGCCTCCCAGTGCGGCGGCGGCCTTGGCGGGCGCGCTTACCTTTCGTCCTCCAGGGCGCTCCGGGCCACGTGGTAGTCCAGGTTGTCAAACACGGCCTTGGCCGCGCGCACCAGGGGCTGCTCCTTGTGACCCTTGGGGGTATAGCTCTGCACGCAGAATATCAGCGCGGAGCCCAGCATCGGCCCCACAAAGCGGTGCAGCTTGCCGTACTGGCCCATGCAGATGTGTATGAAGGGTATCTTCAGCTCGTTCTTGAGCGCTACGGTCGTGCGGAACGCCTCCAGCAGCTCATCCTCGTTGTTTACGGAGGCGGCTATCTTCACCATGTCCGCGCCCCGGGCCTCCAGCTGTTTTAAGTGCTCCACCACCTGCTCGGCGGTCATGGGCACCCAGGTGTGAGAGCTCATTATCACCTCCGCGCCCATAGAGTGTATCTGGTCTATCAGCCTGCGCTGCCGGTCGATGGCGGTGGGGTCGTGGGTCAGCTCCATGGGGGAGGGGTCGAACAGGTCGCCCATCAGGTCGCAGGCGGAGGAGCCCGCCTTCACGCCCATGAGGTGCGCCTCCACCCGCTCCTCGTCGGTGCCCGGGCTCGTCCAGGTGTTCGTGCCCCGGTAGTTGATGGTCATTATCGGGCGGTGGGTGGACTTGATGATGCGCTCCAGATCGTTCACATTGTGGTACTGGCGCTCCAGCGCCAGCAGATGCAGATCGAAGGCCTGCGCGCCGTCGTATTCGCTGTTGCGGATGTTGGCGATGGCGCTGTCCGGGTCGGGAGCGGTCACGACGTCCACTATAAAGGGCTTGGGACGGTTCACAAAGGAAGGCCTCATGGGAACATCATCCTTTCCTGTCGGTTTTATCGGCCGTGCGCGGCGGAAAACAATCTGAATATATCCCATTTTAACCGATTCGCGGGCGCAAATCTTGTAAAAAGGAACTGCCGTGCTGTAATTTTATCCCATTCTCCCGGCGCGGCCAGGCCGGGCTCGCTTTCCAGTGCAGATGCGGCGGGCAATGAGCCTGAGCGGCCGCATTTGATTATATCGCCGCGCCGTGCTATAATGCAGGTGGAATTTACCGGACGGGACTGTAATATCGTACCGCATGAGGAGAGCGCGCATGATTCCCTGCCATGATACGCCGGAGTGGACCATCCGGAGCTTTTTCGGAGACGGGCCGCTGGAATACTGCCATACCTACATCCACCGCCTGCAGGGCGTGCTGGGCATGCACCGCTGCGCCTTCTATGAGCTGAACATAGTGGTGGAGGGCAGCGCGGCGCACTATGTAAAGCAGGCCCGATTCGACGCGCCGCTGGGGAGCATATTCCTTGTGCCGCCGGGCATTCCCCATGGCTATGCCTCCGAGGGCGGCGCGGGGATATTCCACGCGCTTATCCATCCGGACTTCTTCATGCGCTACGAAGCCGAGCTGCGCAGCCTGAGCGGCTACACGCTGCTGTTCGAGGTGGACCCCTACCTGCGCAACGAGTCGCAGATAGCCCTGCCCATCCACCTGACGGAGGAGACCTACGGCATCATTTCGCCCATGCTGCAGGCGCTCATCCATCACGAGCGCGAGCAGGGCGGCGACCGGGAGATGCTGAAGAACATTGGCCTGCTCTACCTGATATGCCAGCTGTCCTCGCTGGCCTCGTCGCTGAGGATACTGGATAAGCCCCGGGACGACCCCTACGCGCTGCCGATAGCGCGCAGCATGGAGTACATCCGCATGAACGTAAGCCGCCGCCTGACCGTCGCGGCGCTGGCCCGGCAGGCGTGCATGGCCCGATCCACCTACGAAAGGCACTTCGCCCGGATAGCGGGCTGCTCGCCGATAAAGTTCCTCATGCGCTGCCGCATGGCCAACGCCCGGCGGCTGCTGTGCTATACCGCCATGCCCATCACCGGCGTGGCGCTGGAGTGCGGGTTTTACGATGCCAGCCACTTCATCCACGCCTTTTACCAGCTGGAGGGC
>JBJEUC010000452.1:0-8844 GCA_051883635.1 Candidatus Fimadaptatus sp. | reverse complement strand
AATCCCCCTAATCCTCCTTGGCCGCCGGAGGCTGCCACGCGGCTGCTGCCGCAGCTAAATGCGGCGCAAGGACGCTGCCGCGAAAGCCGCAAAGCAGCGGAAGAATGCAGAGCAACACACTCACCATTTGCAGCAGCGGCAGAGCGCCGCATGACACAACGAATGCATTGGCCGCGCATCTCCCAAATCTGCCGGGCTGTCCGCAAGCCCAAGGCAGCCCCTGCACCAGTGCCAATATCCCTCCCTGCGTGCTGCATACGCGCGCAAGGGTTAAATATTGCCGACTCAACTTGCAATTTGCCTGCATGTGTGCTATCATCGATAGCAAATACAGGCGCAAATGCGGCGAAGGGAAGAGTAGGTCGCAGCGGTGGCACAGGGAAGCGGGTCGTTGGTTGAGAGCCCGCGCACGCGCACGTCCGAACGACACCCCGGAGCAGTCCGCAGGAAATGGCGGAACGTGAGACCGCGTTAAGGTCGGCGCAGTCCTGCCGCACGGCGGCCGGGCGGCGCAGTGAGCAGGGCCCGCATGGGGCCCGAAAGCAGGGTGGCACCGCGGTCTTCGCCCCTACGACGGGGCGGGGATCGCGTTTTTTCTGTCCGCGCTTGCGCATGACCATAAGGAGGAATACTGATGCTGACACAGGCTCCGCGCGGAACCAAGGACGTGCTGCCTCAGGAGAGCTATCTCTGGCAGCTGATAGAGAGCACGCAGCGCGAGGTATGCGCGCTGCACGGCATACGCGAGGTGCGCACGCCGGTATTTGAGCATACGGAACTCTTCCAGCGCTCGGTGGGCGATACCACCGACGTGGTGCAGAAGGAGATGTACACCTTCCGCGACCGGGGCGACCGCTCGATAACCCTCAAGCCCGAGGGCACGGCGGGCACGGTGCGCGCCTTCATAGAGAGCAGCCTCTGCTCCCAGCCCCTGCCGCAGAAGATGTGCTATATCAACTGCCCGGTGTTCCGCTACGAGGCGCCCCAGTCGGGCCGCCTGCGCGAGCATCACCAGTTCGGCGTGGAGGTGTTCGGCGCGCCCGACGCCAGCTGCGACGCGGAGCTGATAGCGCTGGCGCTGGAGGTCATAGGCCGCATGGGCGTAAAGGACCTGATGCTGCGCATCAACTCCATAGGCTGCCCTGAGTGCCGCGAGACCTATAAGCGCAACCTGATAGAGTTCCTGAACGCGCGCCGCGATAAGCTGTGCAAGACCTGCCTGGAGCGGCTGGAGCGCAACCCGCTGCGCGTGCTGGACTGCAAGGAGCCGGGCTGCAAGGAGGCCACGGTGGGCGCGCCCTCGATACTGGACAGCCTCTGCGACGATTGCCAGCAGCACTTCGATAACCTGCGCCGCTATCTGGATGCGCTGGGCATCGCCTACGAGGTGGACAGCCGCATAGTGCGCGGCCTGGATTACTACACCAAGACCGTGTTTGAGATAATCACCCGCGTGCCGGGCGAGGATGGAAGACCCGCGAGCGAGCTGACCGTATGCGGCGGCGGCCGCTACGACGGATTGGTTGAGCAGGTGGGCGGCCCCAGGTGCGCCGGCATAGGCTTCGGCATGGGCACCGAGCGGCTCATCATGGTTATGAAGCAGCAGGGCATAGAGCCGCCCGAGCCGCGCCTGTACGACGCGTTCATAGTCACCCTGGGCGACGAGGCGCGCGCCGAGGGCCTGAAGCTGGCGCGCGAGCTGCGCGCGCAGGGCATACGCTGCGACATAGACCACGCCGCGCGCTCCATGAAGGCGCAGTTCAAGTACGCGGGCAAGCTGGCCGCGCCGGCGGTGGCCGTTATCGCCGGGGACGAGCTGGCGCAGGGCGTGGTAAAGCTCAAGGACATGCGCAAGTCCGAGGAGCAGACCGTGCCGCGGAGCGAGGTCGCCGCGGCCATACGCGGCATAATTGGCTGAATGACAAAGCAATAATCATACTGGAAGGTGAACGATATGCCTAGTATCAAGGATTGGAAGCGCACCCGCTACTGCGGCGAGCTGCGCCTGGCCGACGTGGGCCAGACCGTAACGCTGGACGGATGGGTGCAGCGCACCCGCAACCTGGGCGGACTGATATTCGTATGGCTGCGCGACCGCTCGGGTCTGGTGCAGGTGGTGTTCGACGAGGCCGTGTGCGGCGCGGAGTGCTTCAAGCTGGGCGAGAGCCTGCGCAGTGAGTACGTGGTGTCCCTGCGCGGCGAGGTGCGCGCCCGCGAGGAGGGCATGAAGAATGCCCAGCTCGCAACCGGCGACATAGAGGTGTTCGTGCGCGAGGCGGCGCTGTTCAACAAGAGCGAGACTCCGCCCATCTACATCGACGACAAGGCCAACGAGTCCGAGACCGTGCGGCTCAAGTACCGCTATCTCGACCTGCGCCGCCCGTCGCTGCAGCGCACCATACGCATGCGCCACCGCATAATCAACACCATCCGCAACTACATGGACGAGCAGGGCTTCACCGAGGTGGAGACGCCGATACTGACCAAGTCCACGCCCGAGGGCGCGCGCGACTACCTGGTGCCCAGCCGAGTGCATCCGGGCGAGTTCTACGCGCTGCCCCAGTCGCCGCAGATATACAAGCAGCTGCTTATGCTGGCCGGCTTTGACAAGTACTATCAGGTCGCGCGCTGCTTCCGCGACGAGGACTCCCGCGCCGACCGCCAGCCCGAGTTCACCCAGCTGGACATGGAGATGTCCTTTGTGGACATGGAGGACATACAGACCGTGGTCGAGGGCGCGTTCCAGCGCGTGTTCAAGGACGTGCTGGGCATGGAGCTTCAGCTGCCCCTGCCGCGCATGACCTGGCAGTACGCCATGGACAACTACGGTTCCGACAAGCCCGATACGCGCTTTGACATGCGCCTGCATGACGTGAGCGACGTGGTGCGCGAGTGTGGCTTCAGCGTGTTCGAGGGCGCGATAGCTGCCGGCGGCAGCGTGCGCGGCATAAACGCCAAGGGCCTGGCCCCCGAGATGCCCCGCAAGCAGATAGACGCGCTGACCGAGCTGTGCAAGACCTACCATGCCAAGGGCATGGCCTGGATAACCGTGCAGCCCGACGGCAGCGTAAAGTCCTCCTTCCTCAAGTTCCTCAGCCCCGAGAAGATGGCCGAGCTGGTCGCGGCGATGGACGGTCAGCCGGGCGACGCGCTCTTCTTCGTGGCCGACAAGAACGCGACGGTTTATCAGGCCCTGGGCGCGCTGCGCCTGGAGATAGCCCACCGCCACAACCTGATACCCGAGGGCAAGTACAACCTGTTCTGGGTAACGGAGTTCCCGATGTACGAGTGGAGCGACGAGGAAGGCCGCTTCATGGCCATGCACCATCCCTTCACCTCCTGCATGGAGGAGGATCTGCCCCTGCTCAAGACCGACATGGGCAAGGTGCGCGCCAACGCCTACGACCTGGTGCTCAACGGCATAGAGATGGGCTCGGGCTCCATACGCATACACTCCAGCGAGGTGCAGTCCCAGACCTTCGACCTGCTGGGCATCAGCCGCGAGGAGGCGCAGCACCGCTTCGGCTTCCTGCTGGAGGCGTTCAAGTACGGCACCCCGCCGCACGGCGGCTTTGCCTTCGGCATAGACCGCATGATAATGCAGCTGACCGGCGCGGAGAGCCTGAGGGACGTAATCGCCTTCCCCAAGGGCCAGGGCGCCAACTGCCTGATGATGGATACCCCCAGCGACGTGAAGCCCGAGCAGCTCGCGGCGCTCAGGATAAAGGTGGAGGAATAAATACGGCATGCCGCCGCGCGGGGCGCGATATTCCCGCGCGGCGGCATTTTTTTGCATAAAGCGCTCAAGGAGCGTTTGAAAGCCCGGAAAGCGGGTATAGTAAGTAAAAGAGAAGCGCGGGGGCGATGATATGCGCAGGACGGGCACCGTGGTCAGGGATGCGTCGGGCGCGCTGAAGCTTAAGGTCGCGCGGCCGACCGAGTGCGAGCGCTGCGGCATGTGTCCGGAAAAGACGCTGCTGCTGGAGCTGCCCGCGGGCGACTGGCATGAGGGCGACGCGGTGGATGTGGACATGCCGGCCGACCGCGTGCTGCGCGCGTCGGCGCTGGTGTACCTTGTGCCGCTGGCGCTGCTGTTTGCGGGGCTGCTGCTGGGCGAACCGGCGGGCCGCGCGCTGGGCGTGAGCGGCGAGGGCGCGAGCATCGCGCTGGGACTGGGGCTGATGGCGCTGGGCTTTGCAGCGGTAAAGCTGATAGCGCCCAGGCTCAAGCGCAGGGGCGCGCTGGATATGGAGATGACGCCCTGCGGCCACACCATGAGCGAGATAAGGACTATGAACAGCGAAGAAAAACGCAAATGACGGAGGTAACGATATGTCTGAATATGTAAGCGAACTGAACAGCGCGACCTTTGGCGAGGCGATAAAGGGCGACAAGCCCGTGCTGGTGGACTTCTGGGCGAGCTGGTGCGGCCCCTGCCGCATGATGGCGCCCGTGGTGGACCAGGTGGCGGCCGAGTACGCGGGCAGGCTGTCCGTGGGCAAGGTGAACGTGGACGAATCGCCCGACCTGGCGCAGATGTACATGGTGATAAACATTCCCACGCTGGTGCTGATAAAGGGCGGCGAGGTAGTGGATCGCCGGGTGGGCGCCTGCTCGCCCCGGGATCTGAAGAACTGGCTGGACCAGCTCATCTGATCGGGAAAGGCGGCTTACCGGCAACGGGGGCGCGTCGGCTTCGCAGGGCGAGGCCGGCGCGCCTTTTGCGCGGGCGGGCGGCGAGGGATATTGAACGCGGCTTTATGCTATTGTTACATTTTGGGCTGGCGGCTTATCAAAAGCCCTGATATGTGCTATAATCAGTTGATTGATTAAGTTCGTTTGCCTTCGGCCCGCGCCTTGCCGCTGTCTGTGCGTTCCAACAGCGAGGGCGCGCGGCGCCAATACTATCGACCGGAAAGCAAACATACGGCAGCGCAGCGAAACGGCGCATGCCCTGTTTTTGCATACGCGCGGGGCGACGTATATGTCCGCGCAGGGTAACGAGCGGGAGATCAACTAAAAGGGGCTTAGGCCCTGGCAGGAGGGGAGTAATGATTTGGCAAGATCAAAGGGCAACAAGGGTTCCAAGCTGAAGATAATACCGCTGGGCGGTGTGGATGAGATAGGCAAGAATATGACGGTCTACGAGTACGAGGACGACATGATAATCGTCGACTGCGGCTCGATATTCCCTCAGGAGGACATGCTGGGCGTAGACCTGGTAATACCCGACACGACCTACATCGAGAAGAACGTATCCAAGCTGCGCGGCATGCTGATAACGCACGGCCACGAGGATCACATAGGCGCGACGCCCTACATACTGGAGAAGTTCAAGACGCCGGTATATGGCACGCGGCTCACGCTGGCGCTGGTGGAGCACAAGCTCAAGGAGCGGCGCGTAAACGGCGTGGACCTGCGCGTGATAGAGCCGCACGACGTGGTGCAGCTGGGCGCGTTCAAGGTGGAGTTCCTCCACGTCAACCACTCGATAGCCGGCGCGGTGGCCATGGCGATACATACGCCCGTGGGCACGGTGATACATACCGGCGACTTCAAGATAGACTACACGCCCGTGGACGGCGCGCAGTTCGACCTGGGCAGGCTGGCTCAGCTGGGCGAGCAGGGCGTGCTGGCGCTCCTGTGCGACTCCACCAACGTTGAGCGCCCGGGCTATACCATGAGCGAGCGCACCGTGGGCGCCACGTTTGAGAACCTGTTCCACGATGCGCAGGGCCGCATCATAATCGCCATGTTCGCCTCCAACATACACCGCATACAGCAGGTGGTGGATTCGGCGGTGCGGCACAACCGCAAGGTCTGCCTGTGCGGGCGCTCCATGGTCAACGTGAGCAAGGTGGCCATGCAGCTGGGCGATCTGCTGATACCCGAGGGCAAGCTCATATCGATAGACGATCTGGACCGGTACAGCGACGACGAGATAGTGGTCATCACCACCGGCAGCCAGGGCGAGACCATGTCGGGCCTTACGCGCATGGCCTTCTCCGAGCACAAGAAGCTGGAGATAAAGGAAAGCGACATGGTGATAATCTCCGCCACGCCCATACCCGGCAACGAAAAGTCGGTCTCGCGCGTGATAAACCAGCTGGTGCGCCGCCGCGCGAACGTTATATACGAGGCGCTGGCCGACGTGCACGTATCGGGCCACGCCTGTCAGGAGGAGCTCAAGCTCATACACGTGCTGGCCAGGCCCAAGTTCTTCATACCCGTACACGGCGAGGCGCGGCACCTGCATCAGCACGCGCGCCTGGCGCACGAGCTGGGCATGCCCGAAAAGAACATCCGCGTGCCCGAGCTGGGCCAGGTGTTCGAGCTGAGCCGCAACAGCATGAACGTGGCGGGCACCGTGCCGATAGGCAGCGTGCTGATAGACGGCCTGGGCATAGGCGACGTGGGCAACGTGGTGCTGCGCGACAGGAAGCTGCTCTCGCAGGACGGCCTCATAATCGTGGTCATGGCCATAGACCACGAGCTGGGCGTTGTGACCTCCGGCCCGGACATAATCTCGCGCGGCTTCGTGTACGTGCGCGAGAGCGAGGAGATGATGGAGGGCGCGCGCGTGGCCGCCAAGAACGCGCTGGATTCCTTCCAGTCCATAGAGCCGGGCGACTGGGGCGCGGTAAAGCACAAGGTGCGCGAGGAGGTCTCGCACTACATCTTCGGCCGCATAAAGCGCAGCCCGATGATACTGCCCATTATAATCGAAGTATGACTTTAACTACGGCGCGGCGCTTTGCTTTAAGTCGCCGCGCCGCTTTTGGATGCGCGCGGGCGCGGCAACCAAAGCGCGGCTCCGCGCGTCAAACACATATGGAGGGGAAATGAATGAACGTTTATGACAAGGCCCATGAGCTGGCTGCCTGCATGAAGGAGAGCGAGGAGTACCGCGAATACAAGCGCCTGCGCGACGCGGCCTATGAGGATTCCACCAACAAGGCCCTGCTGGACGAGTACAAGCGCCTGCAGTTCCAGGCGCAGGTCAAGTTCGCCAGCGGCGACAGGCCCGAGGAGAGCGACATGCAGCGCCTGCAGGCGATAGGCAATCTGCTTCAGTTCAACCCCGACGCGAGCAGCTTTCTGCTGGCGGAATTCCGCTTTCAGAAGATGCTGGCGGATATATACAAGATACTGGGCGACGCGGCGGGCATAGATCTGGATATGCTGCGCTCATAACGCCGCCGCATGCGGAGGAAAAATGGCGAAGGCAAAAAAGCCCCAAAGGGCCCGAAGGTACAAGGAATACGACACGGAAACGCTGATGAAGGAGCGCGAATACGGATTCTTCTGGTATAACTGGATATGGCGCGCGGTGCGGCCCGTGCTGGTGGGCGCGCTGTCGCTCACCATCATATTCGGCATGCTCCTGTCCGGGTGGAACTATCTCAACTCAAAGTTCCTGCTGCCCGTGGACGAGAGCGACCCTACGCCTGTCGTGTTCGAGATAGAGAGCGGCTCCACGCTTACCGCCATATCGCGCAAGCTGGAGGAGCAGGGGCTGATACGCAGCAAGACCGTGTTCAAGTACATGGTGGACTTTCAGGGCCTGAGCGGCCGCATAAAGGCCGGCGCGTATAACCTGAGCCGCGACATGACGCTGAGCGACATAGTGAGCGAGCTGACGAGCGGCTCCGCGCCCACCGAGCGCACCATTACGCTGATAGAGGGCTGGACCTGCGAAAACATTGCAAACTATCTGGTGAACCAGGGCGCGCTCAAGAGCGCGGACGAGTTCCTCGCGCTGTGCGACGATACCGAGGCCTTCACCCGCTACTACGTGGTAAACGAGATGATCGAGCTCACCCCGACCTCGCAGATAGAAAACCGCAAGTACGCGCTGGAGGGCTATCTCGCCCCCGATACGTACAACATCTACCTGAACGAGTCGGCCGAGAGCATAATCAAGCGCCTGCTCAACCAGAGCGAGAAGGTAATATCCAACATATACGAGCTGATAGAGCAGAAAAAGACCAACATGCTCGACCCGGCCGACGAGGACGCCACCACCGACGACATCGACCTGCCGGGCATGGAGCTCAACCAGGACCAGCTCTACATACTGGCCTCGATAATCGAAAAGGAGGCCAAGCCCGACGACTTCGCGCGCGTGTCGGCGGTGTTCCACAACCGCCTGGAGCGCAATATGCGCCTGGAGAGCTGCGCCACGGTGCAGTACGTGCTGGGCACCACGCGCCTGGCGCTCACCACCAGCGACACCTCGGTCGATTCGCCCTACAACACCTACGCCAACGAGGGCCTGCCCGTGGGGCCGATATGCAACCCCTCGGCGGCGGCGCTGTACGCGGCGGCCTTCCCCGACGAGGAGTACTTAAACGAGGGCTACCTCTACTTCTGCAGCAAGGACCCCACGTCCGGCGAATTGCAGTTCTCCAGGACCTATGAGGAGCATCAGGCGGCGGTGGATATGTACCGTCCGCTGTGGATAGAGTACGACAACAGCCAGGCCGCCGGCGGGGCGGGGCAGGGAGAGTAAGCGATGATACCGGAACTGCTTTGCCCGGTGGGCGGAATGAGGCAGCTGCGCGCGGCGTTGCGCTTTGGCGCGGACGCGGTGTACATGGGGGTAAGGGAATACGGACTGCGCGCCTTTGCGGGCAACTTCAGCTACGAGGAGATGCAGGAGGCCATAGCCGCCTGCCACGCGGCGGGCGCGCGGGCCTATGTTACGCTCAACATATTCCCGTTTGACGACGACCTGCCCGGCATGAAGGAGGCGGCGCTGCGCCTGCGCGACATGGGTGTGGACGCGGCCATAGTATCGGACATGGGCGCGCTGGACATGCTCAGCCAGGAGGTACCCGGGCT
>JBJEUC010000451.1:0-2160 GCA_051883635.1 Candidatus Fimadaptatus sp. | reverse complement strand
AAACGCCGTGCTGCTGGCCGAAAAGCTGGGCGTGGACACAATCGTGACCTTCTCGGGCTGCCCGGGCGGCTCCCCGGTCGACCGCACCCCCAACTGGGTCACCTGCCCCTGGCCGGAGGACTATCTGGCCGTGCTGGACTACCAGTGGAACCAGGTGCTGATACCCTACTGGAAGGAGCAGGCCGCCTTCGCGCAGGCCCACGGCATCAAGAAGATAGCCTTTGAGATGCACCCGGGCTTCTGCGTGTACAACCCCGAAACGCTCCTCCGCCTGCGCGAGGCGGTGGGCGACATAATCGGCGCCAACTTCGACCCCAGCCACCTGTTCTGGCAGGGCATAGACCCGGTGGCGGCCATACGCTACCTGGGCGAGCACAACGCGCTGTACTACTTCCACGCCAAGGACACCAGGATAGACGCCATCAACACGGCCCGCAACGGCGTGCTGGATACCAAGCACTACGGCGACGAGATACACCGCAGCTGGATATTCCGCTCGGTGGGCTATGGCCACGGCGCGGAGACCTGGAAGGACATGATGAGCGCGCTGCGCATGATAGGCTACGACGGCCCCATCTCGATAGAGCATGAGGACAGCCTGATGAGCGTGAACGAGGGCCTGAAGAAGGCTATCGAGATGCTCAGGGAGACCATGATGTTTGAATCCAACGGCGGCATGTGGTGGGCATAACGGCTCATAGCGCCTGAGCGCAGGACTTACCCTTGAGCGGGGCTGGGCATGGGGCCCGGCCCCGCGTTGCATACGGCGCGCACCGCATCCGCCCCGAATGACGATAAAGCGCACGGCAAGCGGCCAGGGCGCGGCTTGCCCGTGCGGAGGAGAGTTGAGCATGAAGCAGATAAACTTCGGCCTGGTGGGCTACAAGTTCATGGGCAAGGCCCATTCCAACGCGCTGGGGCGCATACCGATGTTCTTCGACACCGACGCGGAGATAGTGAAAAAGTGCATATGCGGCCGCGACGCCGAATGGCTCGCGCGCGCCGCCGCGCAGCTGGGCTGGCAGGAGACCGAGACCGACTGGCGCAGGCTGGTAGAGCGCGCCGACATAGACGCGATTGACATAACCGCGCCCAGCAACTTTCACAAGGAGATAGCGATAGCCGCCGCCGAGCACGGCAAGCACGTATTCTGCGAAAAGCCGCTGGCCTTCAACTCCGACGACGCGCGCGAGATAATCGCCGCCGTGGAAAAGGCCGGCGTGAAGCACCAGATAGGCTTCAACTACCGCTTCGCCCCCGCGCTGCAGCTGGCCAAGCAGATGATAGATTCGGGCAAGCTGGGCCGCATATTCCACTTCCGCGGCAGCTTCCTGCAGGACTGGATAATCGACCCCGACGTGCCGATGGTGTGGCGGCTGGACAAGAAGGTGTGCGGCTCGGGCTCGCTGGGCGACCTGGGCGCGCACGTGATAGACGCGGCCCATTTCCTGGTGGGCGGCATCCGTCAGGTGGTGGGCATGAACAAGACCTTCGTAAAGGAGCGCCCGGTGTCCACCAGCATGACCGGCCTGAGCGGCACCGCCGACAAGGACGCGCCCCGGCAGCCCGTCACCGTGGACGACGCGACCGGCTTCATGTGCGAGTTTGACTGCGGCGCGCTGGGCATGTTCGAGGCCACGCGCTTTGCGCAGGGCCACAAGAACGACATGCGCCTGGAGATAAACGGCGAAAAGGGCTCCATACGCTTCGAGTTCGAGCGCATGAACGAGCTGTGGTACTTTAACGCCGAGGACGAGCCCGGGCTGCAGGGCTGGCGCATGATACAGGTGTCCGAGGGCATACACCCCTACTGGTCCCACTGGTGGCCGGCGGGCCATGTCATCGGCTTCCCGGAGACCTTCGTGCATCAGCTGTACGAATTCACCCAGTCGGTGGCGCAGGACCGCCCCTGCTCGCCCAACTTCTACGACGGCCTCAAGTGCTGCCAGGTAATGGACGCGGTGGACAGGTCGATAGAGCGGCGCACCTGGGTGGACGTGGCAGAAATGTAATAATACACTTCGCTTGTGGCGGGGGAGCAAGCTCCCCCGCCACTGCCACCCCTACACAGATTCGCCTGCGCCCGAAGGGCGCGGACGGCGAATCTGCAAGGAAGCAATTTCTTCTCCGGGGGGCAAGCTCCCCTCCGAAGAAATTGCC
>JBJEUC010000450.1:0-8861 GCA_051883635.1 Candidatus Fimadaptatus sp. | reverse complement strand
CGCCGCCAACCTGCACCTGGACTACTCCACGCCCAACTTCGGCATACAGGAGTGGTGCGGCATGGAGACCGACCCGCGCGTGCAGGAGGTCTTTACCGGCATGCCCTACATAAAGAACGGCTTTGCGTACCTCAGCGAGGCCCCCGGCCTGGGCGTGGACATAGACGAGGCGGCGGCCAGGAAGTACCCCTGCGACGCTTCCCAGCCGCGCTGGCTGCTGGCGCGCCTGCCCGACGGCACGAGCAGCCGCGCATAAGCGCCGGTGCGCGCTCTCCCGGCCGACTTGCGCCCGCAGCTTCCGCTGAATTTGCGGGCGTGCAAGCCGCGGGAAGCGACTTCTCCGGCGCGCAGGCCCCGAAAAGGCTGCGGCGCTTCGGGGCCGGTGGCCTCCGGAAGCGAACGCGGCACGAGGGCCCCTGCGTTCACGCCGGGTTACTTTGACAATATGAATTCCGGGGCAGCCCTGCAGTCATCGGGGCTGTCCCGCGCGTTTTGCGGCCCCTGCCGCAGCGCGCCAACGACAAATGCATACCGAAAGGCGGTAATCACGATGAACAAGGACGCCAAAGTGCGCCTGGGCATAATCGGCATAGGCGGCCGCGCCCTCGGGCTCATGGACTCGATAGCGGCCATAGACGAATTCGTGATAACCGGGCTTTGCGACATACGGCCGGAGTGCTGCGAAAAGGGCCTCAAGTGGCTGCGCGAGCACGACTACCCGACCGTGCCCTTCACCTGCACCGACGCGCGAGAGCTGCTGGACCCAGAGCGCATAGACGCAGTCATAATCGCGACCTCCTGGAACGAGCATGTGGAGCTGGCCATCGCCGCGATGGAAGCCGGGATACCCGTAGGCTTTGAGGTGGGCGGCGCGTCCTCGCTCGACCAGTGCTGGGAGCTGGTAAAGACCTACGAGCGCACGCGCACGCCCTGCATGATGCTGGAGAACTGCTGCTTTGGCCGCTACGAGATGGCCGTGCTGCGCATGATACGCGACGGGCTGTTCGGCGAGGTCGTACACTGCGAGGGCGGCTATCAGCACTTCCTGGGCAAGTACATCGTCAGCCCCGAGTCGCTCGAATCGGGCCATCAGCGCTCCTTCCACCACATGCACCGCAACGGCGAACTGTACCCCACGCATGAGATAGGGCCCATAAGCAAGTACCTGAACATAAACCGGGGCAACCGCTTCCTCACGCTGTCCTCGTTCGCGTCCAAGGCGGCCTCGCTCAACGCCCTCGCCCGGGAGAACTTCGGCGAGGCGCACGAGCCCTTCATGCTGGGCGACTTCGTGACCACCGTGCTCAAGTGCGCCGGCGGCGAGACCGTCACGATAGCGCACGACACCTCGCTGCCCCGCCCCTACTCGCGCGGCAACGTGGTACACGGCACGCGCGGCATCTGGATGGAGATAAACCACTCCATCTACATAGAGGGCCTGAGCCCCGAAAGCGACAAGTGGGAGGACATCGCGCCCTACCTCGAGAAGTACGACCACCCGATATGGAAGCAGTTTCTCGAGGACGGCGTGCAGGGCGGCCACGACGGCATGGACTACCTAGAGCTGAAGGCCTTCGCCCATTCGGTGCTAAACGGCGTGGGCTTCCCGCTGGACGTGTACGACGCCGCCTGCTGGATGGCCATCACGATACTTTCGGAGAACTCCGTCGCCATGGGCGGCGCGCCGCAGCCCTTCCCCGACTTCACCAACGGCAAGTGGGTGCGCCGCGAGCCCCTGCCCGATACGCCCTACCTGCCGTAGGCGCGGGCGGAGGGTGCGGGATGCGCATTTAGCCGGGCGGGTGATGGTGTGCTGGTGATTGAGCGGACGGCAATGCGCGGAACAGGCTGAACATGAGTGCGCGCTTGCGGCGGGTGCGTAAAGCAGCATTCCAGAGCCGAAAGGCAGACGGATTGCCAAAGCGCTATGGCAGGCCGCAGCGCTTGCGCTGCCGGAATCCACGTCATTGGCAGCGGAACCGGAGGCGCGCCAGGACTGCATTCTTGCGGCGGACGCGCTCAAGCCGTATTCCACAGCCGAAAGGCAAGCGCATCGCGCCGCGCCCAGCCATCATACGCACAAAGCCAGCCTCCCTCATCATCGTGAGGGAGGCTGGCTCGTCATGTTTCCGGGCTTGTCACTCGCCCAGTATGTCGCCCAGCATCTGGTCGGCGTTGTCGTCCGGCTTGACCTTGTCGTAGGCCTTCACTATCACGCCCTGCTCGTCTATCAGGTAGGTGGTGCGCACCACGCCCATGGACGTCTTGCCGTAGAGCTTCTTCTCCTTCCAGACGTCGTAGGCCTGTATCGCCTGAAGCTCCTCATCCGAGAGCAGCGTGAAGGGCAGCTCGTACCTGGCGGCGAAGTTCGCGTGCGACTTCACGCTATCCTTGCTTATGCCCACGACCACCGCGCCGGCCTGCTCGAAGTCGGCGTTGCGGCGGGCGAAGGCGCAGGCCTGCCGCGTGCAGCCGGCCGTGTTGTCGCGCGGGTAGAAGTAGAGCACGACCTTGCGGCCGCGCAGCGAGCTGAGGCTCACCGGGTTTCCGTCCTTGTCGGGTAGGGTAAAGTCAGGGGCCTGAGTGCCTGTCTTGAGCATGTTCATCCCTCCATAAGAGCTGCGCAGGCCGCAGGGCGGGGCCCTGAGCCTGCGCGCCGTGTATCGCTTATTTGGTCTCCACTCCGGTCACGGTATAGCCTGCCGCCGTCACCGCGTCGGCCAGCACGCCGTCTGCGACGTCGCCGGCCAGCTCGACCCGGGCCAGCCCGGCCTCAAGATCCACCGCGACCGCCTTTACGCCCGCCACGGCCTCCAGCGCCTTGGTCACATGCGCCTGGCAGTGCGCGCACATCATGCCTTCCACCTTCAAAACCTTGGTCATATATGTTGCTTCCTTTCCTGCGGACGGCTCGTCGCCGCCGTTATTGGCCTTGTCAGTCCGTTCCGGCGCAGGTGCGTCCCTGCGCCCCACCTGCGCCCTGAGGGCCTCCTGCACCGCCTCGCGCGACTCGGCGTCGCCCTCGCTGCCCTTGAACAGGCGCAGTCTGAGCGCGTTCGTGACCACGCAGACCGAGCTCAGGCTCATGGCCGCCGAGCCTATCATCGGGCTCAGCTGCAGCCCCAGCGCCGGATAGAGCGCCCCGGCCGCCACCGGTATGCCCAGCACATTGTAGAAGAACGCCCAGAACAGGTTCATGCGTATGTTGCGCACGACCGCGTCGCTCAGCTCTATCGCCCGCTCCACGTCCATGAGCGAGTTCTTCATCAGCACCACGTCGGCCGAATCCAGCGCGATGTCCGCGCCCGCGCCTATCGCAATGCCTATGTCGGCGCGCGTGAGCGCCGGCGCGTCGTTTATGCCATCGCCCACCATAGCCACCCGGCGGCCCTGCGCCTGCAGCTCGCGTATGCGGCTCTCCTTGTCGGCGGGCAGCACCTCGGCGATGGCCTGCTCTATGCCCAGCTCCGCGCGTATCGCCTCGGCGGTCACGGCATTGTCGCCCGTGAGCATTACCACGCGCAGGCCGCGCCGCCTGAACGCCTCTATAGCGCTGCGGCTGCTGGAGCGCACCGTGTCGGCGGCGGCTATCATGCCCACCAGCTCGCCGCCCGCCGCGAAGAGCATGGGCGTCTTGCCCTGGGCCGCCAGCTCGCCCAGGCGCGCGCGCGCCGCCTCTGCGCGCGCGCCGGTCATCAGCCCCTCCTGCTCCATGAAGCCCGCGCTGCCGGCCAGCCATTCGCGGCCGCCTATCACCGCGCGCACGCCGCGCCCGGCCACCGCCTCAAAGCCCTCCGCCGCGGGCGCGCTCACGCCCTGGGCCGCCGCGTATTCGGTTATCGCCACGGCCAGCGGGTGCTCGCTGCCGGCCTCCAGCGCCGCCGCGCACGCGACAAACTCGCGCTCGGGCATATCCTCCGCCAGCACCGTCACGTCCTTCACCTGCGGATGGCCCGAGGTGATGGTGCCCGTCTTGTCCAGCACTATGGTGTCCACATTGCGCAGCGTTTCCAGGCTGGCGGCCGACTTTATCAGTATGCCCATCTCGGCCGCCTTGCCCGTGCCCACCATTATGGCCACGGGAGTGGCCAGCCCCAGTGCGCAGGGGCAGGATATCACCAGCACCGATATCGCGCAGGACAGCGCGAACTCGAACGTCTGGCCCACGATCAGCCACACCGCCGCCGTGACCATCGCAATCGCTATCACCGCCGGCACGAACACCCCGCTGACCCGGTCGGCCAGGCGGGCTATCGGCGCCCTGGAGTTGCCCGCATCGTCCACCAGGCGGATTATCTGCGAAAGTGTCGTGTCGTCGCCCACGCGGTCGGCGCGCATGCGGAAGGCGCCGTTGCGGTTCACCGTGGCGGAAATGACCCGGTCGCCCACGTTCTTTTCCACCGGCATGCTCTCGCCGGTTATCGCTGCCTGGTCGACGAAGCCGCCGCCCTCTATGACCTCGCCGTCGGCGGGGATGCTCGCGCCGGGCTTTATCGAGACTATGTCGCCGGGCCGCAGCGCCTCGACGGGCGTTTCCACCTCCACGCCGTCCCGCACGACCAACGCGGTGCGGGGCGCGAGGTCCACCAGCTTGTCCAGCGCCGACGAGGTGCGCGACCTGGAGCGCGCCTCCAGGTACTTGCCCACCGTGACCAGCGTAAGTATCATCGCCGACGATTCAAAGTACAGCTGATGCGCGTACTGATGCACGCGCGCCATATCGCCCTGCCCCATGCCGTACATCATCATGTACATGGCCGCCACGCCGTAAAGCAGCGCCGCGCCGGAGCCTATCGCCACCAGCGAATCCATGTTGGGCGCGCGCTTTACCAGCGCCTTGAAGCCCACAGTGAAGAACTTGCGGTTTATGCAAATTATCACCAGCGACAGGAGCAGCTGGGTAAACGCCAGCGGCAGCGCGTTTTCCATGCCCGTGAAGAAGCCGGGCATGGGCAGCCCCATCATGGCGCCCATGGCGATATACATCAGCGGCACCAGCAGCGCCACGGAGGACACCAGCCGCCTGAGCATCGAGGCGCGCTCCTCCTCGGCGGCCTTCTGCCGCTTACGCCACTGGCTGCGGAAGTCGCGCGCGCCCGCGCCGCTCCCGGCGCGCTCGGGCTCGGCCCCGTAGCCCACGTCCCGCACGGCCTGCGCTATGCGCCCCGCGTCCAGCCTCGTCTCGTCATACTGGACCGTCATGCGCCCGCCCAGCAGGCTGACCTCCACCGCGCTCACGCCCTCCAGCCGCTTTACCGCGCGCTCCACATTGGCCTGGCACGCGGCGCAGGTCATGCCCGTTACCGTAAACTTTTCCGTTTTCATACCCCTTGAACCGCGCCTTCCTATTTCAGCTTCCTTATCAGTTCCACCGCTTCGTCTATTATCTCGCCGTTGCCCAGGCGTATCTGCTCGGCCACGCAGGTGGACATATGGTCTCGCAGCACCTCATAGCCCAGCGCCTGCAGCGCGCTTTCGGCAGCCGCGATCTGCGTGAGCACGTCGCCGCAGTAGCGGTCGTCCTCTATCATCTTCTTCACGCCGCCCAGCTGGCCGATTATGCGGCTGAGCCGGTTGAGCATAGAGCGCTTGAGCTGCTCGTCGCGCGGCGTAGCCTTGTGCCTGCAATGCACGCACTCGCCCGCGCAGCCCTCGCCCAGGTCCTCGCCGCAGCACATTTCCTCGTCCGCCATTGCCTCGCCTCCTTTATACCCCCTTAGGGTATCTTGTGTCCCCTATTATATACCCCCATATGGTATCTGTCAAGCCAGTGCGCGATTATTTACGCTTGCGGCGCTCCGGATTCGTCTTATAGAGCATCAGGTTGCGCTGGGTGTCGCATATGCCCAGGTAGACCTGGCGAGCGTCGCCAATGCCCTGCGCCTTGAGCTGCTTTTGAAGCCAGGCCGCGTCCACGCCCATTCGGCGCAGGTTCTCCTCCAGCACCCGGCCGTCCATTATCACCTCGCAGGCCAGGGTGCGCTGCGCGGGCGCAAGCCCCATGTCCTCCGGCGTGACCGGGCGGCGCTGCTCCACGGGCAGTATGGACAGCCGCCCGTTGTATTCAAACACGGCGGTCCGTATATCGCTCAGGTCGAAGTAGCCCTGCGCACGGCACATGGACATGAACTCGCTCAGGTCCAGCTTGGCCTTCTTCATGTTGTCCCGGTAGAGCCTGCCCCCGTCCATCACTATCGTGGGCGTGCCGTTCAGGAACCTGCGGCTGCGGCCAAAGCGCAGGTTGACGCTCGACATCACCCAGGTGATGAGCGCGTAGAGCGCCAGCGCCAGCAGCGGCTTCCACATGTTCTCCAGATCGGTGGCCAGCTCGGCGGCTATCGAGCCTATCGTGATGCCCGTTATGTAGTCCATGAAGTCCAGCTGCGATATCTGCTTGCGCCCCACGACCTTTGCGGAAAGGAACAGCGCCGCATACGAGACCAGCGCCGCCAGCACTATCTTCGCTACCTCCATCATCCCGCTCATCTCCCCCGGCGTTTTCTCCGCTTACAGTTCCCGTGCGCGGGGAAATATATGCGCCTGGCGCGGCGGTGCGGAAAAGTAGTTGCGTGCGGGCAGATGGTTGACGCTTGAAAGGCGGTGCACGGCGGCCTTTTCAGCGGAGGATGTGCGCTTTGCGCGCTGGTTGCCAGAGCCGGCAGCGGAATGCCTATCGACATGCGTTGCCCGCCGATGCTGGCGTGCCGAGGCGGACGGGCGGCGGTTTTTCGCTTGACATGCGGCACACATTGGTGCGGGATTAGCGCCGTGCGCGGGCGGCGGTTTTCCGCATGAGATTCGCCGCGCAGGCATACGAAAAAACACCGAATCACATCGTGATCCGGTGCTTTTCAGCGGAGAAGGAGAGATTCGAACTCTCGAAACGCTTTTGACGTTTACGCGATTTCCAGTCGCGCGCCCTCGACCAAGCTAGGCGACTTCTCCACGCTGTGAAGTATTGAATTGTCCGATTTGCTTTGCTGGACGCGAGTAACATTATACAGCAAACCGGCATATCTGTCAATAGCAAAATTCGCTCTTTCGCAAAAAAAGTGGCGCATCGCGGCCTTTCGCTGCGCGCGGGCTTCAGTCCCCCGCCCCGGCAGACCCGGTATCGCCGAGCGCGAGCGCCATGACTGCGTCGTGTGGCGCGCGTTCCGCCATTTGCGAAGGCTCCCGGGGCAGCATCACCGGCATGCGCGCGCGTATCCCGCGCACGCCAGTCGCCAGCGTTATCACACTTATGGAGGTGCGTCTGCCGCTCTGCCCCAGCGCCCTGCCCTGAAAACAGCGGGGCACGGCACGCAATCCGCCGTACCCCGCCGCCCGCTGTCAGGCGCGCGTCTCCTCGCTCACTATGCGCCCGTCGGTCGCCAGCGTCACCACTCTCATGGGGATGCGCTTGCCGCTCTGCTCCAGCGCGCGCTCCACGGCCCGCACGATGCCCCCGCAGCAGGGCACCTGCATGCGCACGACGGTCACGCCCGCCACCGCGTTCAGGCGCAGCATCTCGCCCAGCTTTTCCGCATAGTCCACGCCGTCCAGCTTGGGGCAGCCTATCAGCGTGACCTTGTCCTGCATGAAGCGCGCGTGGAAGTCCGCGCGGGCATACGATGTGCAGTCCGCCGCTATGAGCAGCTGCGCTCCCGCCAGCCAGGGCGCGCTCACCGGCGCCAGCTTTATCTGCACCGGCCACTGCCTCAGCGCGGACAGCATCCCGCAGTCCTCCGGCCCGACGCATGGCGCGCCCTTTGCGGGCCTGAGCGCCGCTGCACGCGCGCCCGGGCAGCCGCCCGCATGCGCGCTCCGGGCGGCGAGCACAGCCTGCGCGTCGTAGGCCGCCGCCTCGCGCTCCTCAAACGATATCGCGCCCGTGGGGCAGGCCGGCAGACAATCGCCCAGCCCGTCGCAGAAGTCGTCCCGCATGAGCTTCGCCTTGCCGTTCACCATGCCTATCGCGCCCTCGTGGCAGGCCCGCGCGCACGCGCCGCAGCCGTTGCACTTTTCCTCGTCTATCCTGATAACTCTGCGCTTCATATCGCAAACCTCCTGCAATTATCCGGGCGGCGGCATCACCGCGCCCCTTGACTTTACGGTGTGATTATACTACAATCGGGGCACACTGTCTGTTGTAAAAACAACACAGGAGGAATTTCATGCAGGAATTTTTGACCACGTTGACCGCCGCGAGGCTGTTTCGCGGCATGGCGCCCGCGGACGTCGAGGCACTGCTCGCCTGCGTGAGCGCGCATGAGCGCAGCTACCCGCGCGGCGAGTTCCTGCTGCGCGCGGGCGAGGAGTGCCCGTGCCTGGGCCTGGTGCTGCGGGGCGGCGTGCACGTGGTGCGCGAGGACTTCTGGGGGCGGCGCGACATCATCGCCGAGCTCCGCCCCGGCGACGTATTTGCCGAGAGCTTCGCCTGCACCGGCGCGCCGCTGAGCGTGGACGTGCTGGCGAGCGAGGACTGCGCCGCGCTGTACCTGGACGCGGGCCGGGCGCTGAGCGGCTGCCCGTCGGCCTGCGCGTTTCACACGCAGCTGATACGCAACCTGACGGGCGTGATAGCGGAGAGCAATCTGCGGCTGAACGAGAAGATCGCCCACGTCACGCGGCGCAGCACGCGGGAAAAGCTGCTCTCCTACCTCTCCGCCCAGGCCCGGCGCGCGGGCAGCTCCCGCTTCGAGCTGCCGCTGAACCGCCAGCAGCTGGCCGACTACCTCGCGGTGGACCGCAGCGCGATGTCCGCCGAGCTGGGCCGCATGCGCGACGAGGGCCTGATACGCTTTGCGCGCGGCCGGTTTGAGCTGCTCAAGCCGCCGCGCGCGTAGGGGGAGGTGCCCGGGCTGGCGCGCCGAGCGGAC
>JBJEUC010000449.1:0-2165 GCA_051883635.1 Candidatus Fimadaptatus sp. | reverse complement strand
GGTGACCTACATATTCGTAATGTTCGTGCCGATACTGACCATGCGCCTCATGAGCGAGGAGCGCCGCAACAAGACCGACCAGCTGCTGATAACCTCGCCCATGTCCATAACCTCCATAGTGGTGGGCAAGTTCCTGGCGGCGGCGAGCGTGCTGCTTCTGACCCTTGTCATCAGCTTTGTCTACCCGGTCATAATCGCCGTCTACGGCAAGCTGACTATGGGCACGCTCATCACCAACTACCTGGGCTTCTTCCTGATGGGCTGCGTGTACATCGCGGTGGGCCTGCTTATGAGCACCCTGTGCGAGAACCAGGTCACTGCGGCCGTGGTCACGCTGGTCGTGAACATAATGCTGCAGGTGCTGGAGTACGTGCCCTCGATGCTTTCCTCGGGCAGCTACTTCGGCTTCATAGGCAGTCTGTTCGGCTGGCTGTCGCTCAACACGCGCAACACCGACTTTGCCTCGGGCCTGCTTAGCTTTTCTAATGTACTTTACTTTATCTCCTTCGTGGCCGTGGTGCTGTTCATCGCGGTGCGCGTGGTGGAGAGAAGAAGATGGAGTGAGGGTTGAGCCATGGATAAGGATAACATGAACAAGACGGCCGAGGCCGACAAGAACGTGAATCAGGGCGCGCCCGAGGGCGGCAATGCGCCCAGGGATATAAAGAAGAGCACCAGGCGCAAAAAGGGCGGCCTTGCGGGCATCATGCACATGAAGCAGCTGCGCTACGGGTCGCTGAGCATAGTGCTCACCGTGGTGGTAATACTGCTGGTGATGGCGCTCAACTGGGTGTTCGGCATGGTGGAGGAGAGCTTTGCCTGGTCCGTTGACCTTTCGCCCAACCAGAAGTTCTCCATATCCGACCAGACCAAGGAGGTCGTGCAGGGCCTTGAGCAGGACGTGAAGATATACACCCTCCTGCAGGAGAACTCCACCACGACCCTTTCGACCATGATAGACGAGATGCTCACCCGCTATAAGGCGCTGGGCCATATCCAGGTGGAGAACCTGGACATAGTGGCCAACCCCACGGCCGCATCCCGCTTCCAGACGGACGACAACTCGCTGACCGTCAACTCCATAGTCGTGACCAACGCCGACGAGAGCAAGTTCCGCGTGATAAGCAGCGCGGACATGTACGACCGCGAATACGGCTATGACAGCAACTACCAGATGACGCTCACCAAGAACGACTTCGTGGGCGAGCGCGCCGTGACCGCGGCCATACTGTACGTGACCAGCGAGGACACCCCGGTGGTGTACCTGCTGCAGGGCCACGGCGAGGTATCCTATGCCAACATGGCGCACGTGACCGAGGCGCTCACCGCGCAGAACTACGAGCCCCGCTCGCTCGAACTGTCCGACAGCAGCGTGGAGCTGAACCCGGGCGACGTGGTGATGGTCGTGGCCCCCACCAATGACCTGACCGACGCGGAGTATGAGATACTCAAGAGCTTCATGGAGAAGGGCGGCCGCCTGTACTACTCCACCCAGTACGGCATCACGGCCGAGGCGCTGCCCAACTTTGCGGCGCTGCTGAACCTGTACGGCCTGAGCATAGACGAGGGCCTGGTGGTCGAGGACGTGAGCGCATCGGGCCGCTACTATCGCCAGCAGCTCACGCTGATGCCCAACATCGCGCTGACCGACGATGACGGCAACGAGATAGCCATAACCAAGGGCTTTGATTCCTCCAGCTACCTCGTGCTGCCCCAGAGCCAGGCCGTGCGCACGCCCGAGATGAAGCAGAGCGGCATAGTCTACACCAACGTGCTGACTACCTCCGACAAGGCGTACATCAAGAGCACCGTGACCGAGAGCACGACCATCGACCGTCAGGCCAACGACGAGACCGGCACCTTCGCCATCGCCGTGGCGGCCGACAAGCCCAACTATGACGACGAGTCGCTGACCTCGCGCGTGTTCGTGGTGGGCAACGCCTACTTCCTGGCGAGCGAGAGCTACTTCACCGCCTATGACAACAGCACGCTGATGCTGTCGCCGATGGAGTGGCTGGTCAACCGCGATACCACCGTGTACGTGCCCGCCAAGTCGCTGGGCTCCTACACCATGAGCATACCCGACAACACCACCTACCAGATACTTACCGTGACCGTTATCGTGGCCATACCCGTCATCATACTGCTTGTCGGCTTCATCGTAT
>JBJEUC010000448.1:0-2166 GCA_051883635.1 Candidatus Fimadaptatus sp. | reverse complement strand
ATAGTAGGTATCGCCGCTGGGCGCGCTGTATGTGAGCGTGCCCAGCACCTCGCCCGCGCTTATGGGCGCCTTGAGCTCGCGCGAGTAGCTGACCGACAGCATCGAGGCGAAGTCGGAGGTGATGCTGTCCAGCTCTTTGGCGGTGGCGCATACGGGGTCGGCGTTTTCGGGTGCGGATATCGCAAGGCTCACCAGCCCGCCGCTGGGGTCGTCGGGGTCGCTGTCGCTCACGCTCACGCTCAGCGGGCTCTGATTGTACAGCGCGACCGGGTCATAGGCGGTGTACACCGCAAAGCCGTACTCCATCAGGCGTATGGAATCCACCCACTTGCCCTCGGTGGTGGACAGCAGCACCACGCTTATCAGGTCCACGCCGTCCCGGCTGGCGGAGCCCACGAAGGTATGGCCCGCCTTGCTGGTGTAGCCGGTCTTGATGCCGGTGCCGTAGACGTACTTGTACTTCATCGAGGTGTCGTTGCGGGCGATGAACTGGTTCTTGGTCCACTTGGTCGTGGGCTCGGAGCGCTTGTTGTTGGCCGGTATAGTGTAGTTGGTCGTGGAGGCTATCTCGCGGAAGGTGGGGTTCTTCATCGCCTCCAGCGCTATCATGGCCAGATCGCGCGCGGTGGTGTAGTGCTCCGGGTCGTGGAAGCCGTGTGGGTTGGCAAAGTGGGTGCTGGTGCAGCCCAGCTCCTGCGCGCGCGCGTTCATCATGTCCACAAAGGCGCTCTCGCTGCCCGCGACCAGCACGGCGATAGCTATGCCCGCGTCGTTGCCCGAGCAGATGAAGAACGTAGTGAGCAGCGTGCGCCAGGTCATCTCCTCGCCGGCATAGAGCCCCACCAGGGAGGAGCCCTCGGGGTAGCTCTTGGCCTCGCGCGGTATGGTTATGGTCTCCTCCAGGTCGCTCACGTTCTCAAGCGCCAGCATCAGAGTCATCACCTTGGTGGTGGAGGCCGGATAGCGCTTGGTGTCGGCGTCCTTTTTGTAGAGCACGCGGCCGGTATGGCCGTCTATCAGTATGGCGCTGGCGGCGACCAGGTCGGAATCCTTGAGCTCGGAGGGCTTGTTGGTGTCGTAGGCAAGTGCGGACGAGGGAAGCGCCATGAGCAGTATGCACAGCGCGAGCAGTATCGCCGAAACGCGTCGGCGCAAGGCTGGTGAGACCATATGTAAAACTCCTTTGTCCAATAGATACGCCCTGTAAGCGCATGCCGTGGGGCCGTATTCCGGGGGCTTGCGCCCCGTGCGGAACGCGGGCAAATTACATAAACGATTATACAACACTTTTGCCTTCGCTGTGCGCAAAGCCATGTTAAATCACGCTCAGTGCGCGCGAAGTCTTGTATTTGCCGGAGATTTTGTCTATAATAAAGGTATATATGGGTATTTTTGCTTGCGCGCGGTCGTCGCTTTGACGGTAAGATGATATGCGTGCTCCGCGCTGCGATGCGCGGCGCGCACGCGCGGCGGGCGGGAAAGGGGTTTACCGATGGCTAAGAAGCTGCTGCTCGTGGACGACGAGCCGTTGATACTCAAGGGCCTTAAGTTTTCGCTGGAGCAGGACGGATACGAGACCGAGTCCGCCGCCGACGGCGAGGAGGCGCTTGCCAAAGTCGAGGCGGAGGAGTTCGACCTGATACTGCTGGACGTGATGCTGCCCAAGATGAGCGGCATAGAGGTCTGCCAGCGCATACGCGAAAAGAGCTCCGTGCCGATAATAATGCTCACCGCCAAGGGCGAGGATATGGATAAGATACTGGGGCTGGAGTACGGCGCGGACGATTACATGACCAAGCCCTTCAATATACTGGAGGTCAAGGCGCGCATAAAGACGATACTCAGGCGCGTGGGCGCGTCCCGGCCCGAGGAGAAGCAGTCCTCGGTCACGGTGCGCGACCTCACCGTCAACTTCAACAACCGCTCCGTTTCCATCGCGGGCCGCGACGTCAACCTCACGGCCAAGGAGTTCGACCTTTTGCAGCTGTTCATAACCAATCGCGGCAAGGTGTTCAGCCGCGAGATGCTCATGGAGAGCATATGGAAGTATGAATTCCTGGGCGATCTGCGCACGGTGGACGTGCACATTCGCCGCCTGCGCGAGAAGATAGAGAAGAATCCGGCGCAGCCCATGTACATCTTCACCAAGTGGGGAGTGGGTTACTA
>JBJEUC010000447.1:0-2168 GCA_051883635.1 Candidatus Fimadaptatus sp. | reverse complement strand
CATGTGGAAGCCGTCGGCCAGCAGGCGCACGTTGGGATGCCCCACGCGCCGCGCCATCGCCGCGCCCTCCGAAACCAGGCGGATTATGTTGCCCTCCTTGGCGCGCAGCGGCTCTATCGCTATCGTCACGCCGCAGGGCCGGGCCAGCTCGCCCGCCATCCACAGGTACTCGGCCACCTGGTCAAGCGACCTGTCCATCGGGTACAGCAGATTTCCCGCCTCGTCCACCGGTATGTTGCGCGCGGCACCGCTGCCGAACACCACCACTGGCAGCGCTATCTCGGCGGCCCGCTCGAACGCCTCACTGAGGAACTCCCGGACCGGCGCAAGGTCCGCCTCGGGGCCGGTCAGCCGGTACTTGCCCGGTATCATGCCGTTCATGGCCTCGCAGTGTATAGGCATGTCCAGCATGCGGCGCTTCCACTCGTCAAACTCGGCGCGCGGCCTGCTCATTATGTCGCCAAAGCCGCATTCGATGTAGTCAAAGCCGGCCTCATAGGCGGTCTGCGCGTCCTCTATGCCCCGGCATACACCCAGCTTAATCATAGCAGCATCTCCTTTTGCGATAGACCGGCTCACCTGCCGGCCAGTTCGATTATGGCGGCGGCTATCATGCGCGCGTTGCGCACGAACTCGTCCAGGTTCACAAACTCATCCGGCATGTGTATGCGGTTGTCGGTACCCGGATAGGCGTTGCCGAAGGCCACGGCGTTCTCCATGCTGCGGGCATAGGTGCCGCCGCCTATGGCGATGGTGTAGCCCTTCTCGCCCGTCACCTTCTCATACGCGCGCAGCAGCCCCTGCACCACGAAGTGATCCTCGGGCACGTAGAGCGGCTTGCTGTCGCCGCGCAGCGAGGTGATAAGGCCATACGGCGCGGCGGCCGCCGCCACGCGCGTGAGCAGGTCGCTCGAGCGGGCGCTCACGGGATAGCGTATGTCCAGCATGGCCCTTATGTGGCCGCCGTCCGCCTCCAGTATGCCCAGGTTGCAGGTGAGCGCGCCCGAGGTCGCGTCGCCCATGCGTATGCCCAGCGAGGCGCCGTCGTACTCCATGCCCACCAGGGCGGCCAGCGCGTCGATGGCGGGCTGCCCCGCGCCCATTGCGGCCAGCGCCCTTATGAGTATGCCCGCCGCGTTCACGCCGTTTTCGGGCATGGCGGCATGGGAGGCCACGCCGTGCGCCACCAGGCGGCACTCGCCCGCGCGCTCGCCGGGCAGCACCTCCAGCCGCTCCGCACAGCCCGCGCGCTCCATGAGGGCAAGGCACTCCTCCGCGCCCATGCCCAGCGTGGCCTCGGCGAGGTTGGGCACTATGTTCACGCGCGTGCCGCAGCGTATCGCCAGTATCTGGAACGCGCCCGGCTTGAGCTCGCCGTCCAGGTTGATGCCCAGGCCGCCCTTTTCGCAGTTGATGACCGGGTAATCGGCGTCCGGCGAGAAGCCGTAGTCCGGCATGGCGTTTTCGCGCTTGTAGTAGGCGATGTCGGCCGAGCCCGACTCCTCGTTGAGGCCCATTAACAGCCGCACGCCGTCCCTGAGCGGCACGCCCGCCTCGCGCACGGCGCGCAGCGCGTACAGCGCGCTCACCATGGGGCCCTTGTCGTCCGAGGTGCCGCGGCCGTACATGCAGCCGCCGTCTATCTCGGCGCCGTAGGGCGCGTGCGACCAGCCCTCGCCCTCGGGCACCACGTCCAGATGGCCCAGTATGCCCAGCGTGCGTTCGCCCTGCCCGTAGTTTACCTCCAGCAGGTAGTTGTCGATATTGCGCGTGTCAAAGCCCATGCCCGCGGCGGTATGGCGCGCCTCCTCCAGCATGAGCTGCAGCTGCTCGCCAAAGGGCATGCCCTCCTCGGCCTCGCCCTGCACGCTGGGTATCCTGATCCAGCGCGCCAGGGTGGCAATCATTTCCTCCCGATACGAATCGATAAGTTCATTGATCCTGTCCATAACATCCTCCGCACTCATGTTATTATGCTGCCCAATACGGCCCTGAGCAGAACGTACAGCGCAAGGCCCACGACCGGCGCGGCTATCTCCGCCCTGAGGCTGTCGCCGCCCCGGCTGACCCATTGCGGCTTTGCGCGCGTGAGAGCGCGCGTTACCGGGCGCTCAAAGCAATACGTTATCAGCGTGGCCAGCGCAAAGCTCACCGCCATGCTGATGAGG
>JBJEUC010000446.1:0-2169 GCA_051883635.1 Candidatus Fimadaptatus sp. | reverse complement strand
CGCGCTCTGTACGCGAAGTTGATGCCGCTCACACCGAACTCCCACGATGCGCAGATTTGCCTGCTGCAGCTGTGCTGGGTAGTGCAGCCAAGCGCGCGGGCGGCTGAGGTTTATGCACATGCAAGCGATGGTGGCGTGGCTGATGCCTCCTCTGTCGCGCGCGGTTTGCGACGCAGGTGCGCGCTCTTTACCCGTCGAACTCCAGGGATGAGCAGGTGTGCCTGACGCAGCCGTGCCGAATAGAGAGAACCGGCAGCGCGGTCGGCAGAGTGGTATGCTCATGCAACCGCAACGCGGCTGATGCCCCTCGGTCGCGCACACCCTGTGGCGTTGATGCCGCTTCCTCCGAACTCCCGCGAAGCTTAGATTGCCGGGCATAGTCGCTTCACACACGACCGCCCGCTTCCCCGACACGCACCGCGCCCGCCGCATTCCTGCGACGGGTGCTCGGTATGCCCATTCTACCTTAGAATAGCGAAAGCGTTTTGCAGCCTCATCGCGCCAACTCAAACCCGCCAGCGTCCCGCGCTCTCTCCGCACGGGTAGGCTCCCGCACTCGCTTGTTCTCCTTCAGCCTATCAGCTTCTGCCCGTTCTGCGCGAGCAGCTGCATGAACTCCTCGCCGGTGATGGTCTCCTTCTGCAGCAGGTATTCGCTCAGCCTGTGCAGCGTGGCGATGTTGTCGCGCAGTATGCCGGTGGCGCGCTCGTGCGCCGCCTTGATGTACTCCAGCACGACCCTGTCGGCCTGCGCGGCGGTGTCGGTCGCGCAGGTGAGCGATGCGTCCCCGCCCAGGTACTGGTTGGTCACGGTCTCCAGCGCCATCATGTCGAACTGCTCGCTCATGCCCAGGCGCGTGACCATGGAGCGCGCCAGGCGCGTAGCCTGCTCGATGTCGTTGGCCGCGCCCGAGGAGCAGGCGCCCAGCACCAGCTCCTCGGCGGCGCGCCCGGCGGTGAGGGTGGTCAGGCGGCTGATGGCCTCGTCGCGGGTCATCAGCCGGGTCTCCTCGCTCTCCACCTGCATGGTGTAGCCCAGCGCGCCCGAGGTGCGGGGGACTATGGTTATCTTGTGCACCGGCGTTGAGTCGGTCTGCAGCGCGGCGACCAGCGCATGCCCCATCTCGTGATAGGCCACCATGCGCTTTTCACGGGGCGATATGACGGCGTTCTTGCGCTGCGCGCCGGCCAGTACGGTCTCGACCGCCTCCTCCAGGTCGGCCTGACTCACCGCGTCCCGACCCAGCCGCACGGCCCTGAGCGCGCCCTCGTTCACTATGTTGCTCAGGTCCGCGCCCGACGCGCCCGCCGTGGCGCGGGCTATCGCCTCGAAGTTCACGTCGTTGCCCAGATGCACATTGCGCCCGTGTACCTGCAATATCGCTATGCGCCCCTGCAGGTCGGGCAGCTCCACCTGAACGCGCCGGTCGAAGCGGCCGGGGCGCAGCAGCGCCTTGTCCAGTATCTCCGGGCGGTTGGTGGCCGCCAGCAGTATCACGCCCTTGCGCCCGTCGAAGCCGTCCATTTCGCTCAGCAGCTGGTTGAGCGTCTGCTCGCGCTCGTCGTTGCCGCTTATGGCCGAGGGGCCGTCGCGGCGCTTGCCGATGGTGTCTATCTCGTCTATGAACACTATGCAGGGGGCCTTCTCGCCGGCCTGCTTGAACAGGTCGCGCACCTTGGCCGCACCCATGCCCACGAACATCTCCACGAACTCGGAGCCCGATATCGAGAAGAAGGGCACCTTGGCCTCGCCCGCGACCGCCTTGGCCAGCAGCGTCTTGCCGGTGCCGGGAGGGCCTACCAGCAGCACGCCCTTGGGTATGGTGGCGCCTATCTCCTCGTAGCGCTTGGGATTGTGCAGGAAGTCGACCACCTCCACCAGCGCCTCCTTGGCCTCGTCCTGACCGGCCACGTCGCGGAAGGTCTTGCCGGTCTGCGCCTCGACATATACCTTGGCGTTGGCCTTGCCAAACGACATCGCGCCCATGCCGCCGCCCATGCGCTTGGTCATGGTGCGCATCATCAGGTACCCCAGGCCAACGAACACCGCCAGCGGCAGCACCCAGCCTATCAGCAGGCTGACTATCGGCGATACCTCCTGCGATGTGACCTTGCCGAACTTCACGCCCGCGTCCAGCAGGCGGTTGACCAGCTCCGGATCGTCGACCAG
>JBJEUC010000445.1:0-8907 GCA_051883635.1 Candidatus Fimadaptatus sp. | reverse complement strand
CATTCGCTCCTGCTCGCGCGCTCGGAGGCGCTGCTTGAGCGCCAGCGCGCCATGCTCGTGCGGCTCTGGACGGCGCTGGGCCGCATGTGCGCCGCGCTGCCCGTCTCCGCCGCCGCGCTGCTCGCCTGCGCGCTAGCGCTGGGGGCGGCGCTGCTGCTGGGCGGGGCGTGCGTGCGCGCGCTGCTGCGCCGCTCGCTCAGGCCGCTCCTGCGCCTGCTGGCGGGGCTCATGTGCGCCGCGCTGCCGCTTTGCGCGCTCCTGGGCACGCTGTGGCCCGTCTACGCCGACCGCTCCGAGCGCGCTGCCGCCGCTTACGCGCGCGCATATCCGGCGCGGGAGCTGGAGGCGCTGATACTCGAGCTGGACGCGCGCCTGCGCCGGAAGGAGGCGCAGCTCGCGCCCGCCAGCCCTCCCGACTGCCTTGCCGGGCCGGAGGAGCTGGCCCGCCGCGCCGCGAGCGCCTACGCGCAGGCCGGCATGGACGCGCCGCCGGTAAGGCTGGCGCGCCGGCCGCAGTGGCTCGAAGGCCTGCGCGCCGCCGGGATATTCATACCCCTCACGGGCGAAGCGATAGTCAGCCCCCGCGACACGGGCCCGGCGCTGGCCTTCACCATGCTGCACGAGCTGGCCCATTCTCAGGGCGCGCTGCGCGAGGACGAGGCCAACCTGCTGGCGCTGCGCACGGGCCTGGGCTGCGACGACGCCGCGCTGCGCTGGGCCAGCGCGCTAACGGCGCTGAGGTACGCGCTCAACACGCTGCGCGCGCTGGACAGTGGGCGCTTTGAGCAGCTGCACGCCCTGCTGAGCCCCGCCGCCCAGCGCGAGCTGGCCGCCCAGGGCGCGTTCGCGCTGCCGCCGCGCGCCACCAGCGCATGGCTCGGCGCACATGCGCCGGGCGCGATAGCCGCGTCGGCGGGCGCGCCGGAGCCGCTGTTCGTGCGCGCCGGAGACGAGGGCGCCTACGACGGCGTGGTGTACCTGCTGCTCAGCGAGGGCCTCGACGCGCCCGACATGTCAGGCACTTCCGCTGCACCTGCCCCTACCCCTACCCCTACCCCTACCCCTACACGATAGCACAGGCGACTGCTGCATGTCAAGGGCAGGGCCGCGCGAGGGACTCAGGGGTGTGTCGTGAGGGGCGTGGCCTATGCCGAATTTGTCGCACGCAGCCGTAGCGGCAGGCATGGCATGGATATGCATGGGGCGCTTCACGCTAACATTCACAACACGCGCCGTGGCAGTATGTATGCGCAGGGCCGCGCCATGAACGGGGCGTGGTTTACGCCGGGATTGCCGCGCGCAGGTAACGCAGTTGGCATGGCACAGATATGCATGGGGCGCTTCTCGCTGACATGCACAATGCGCACCGTGGTGTATTCTCCGGCCCGCGTCATGACCGCGCCGCCGTTCATGCCGCGCTTGCCACGCACAGCCGCCGCAGTTGGCATGGCATGGATATGCATGGGGCGCTTCACGCTAATATGCACAGCGCGCGCCGTGGTGTATTCTCCGGCCCGCACCATGACCGCGCCGCCGTTCATGCCAAGCTTGCCGCGCGCAGGTGAGGCAGTTGGCACGGCCCGGATATATGGGAAACGGCGCTTCACGTTAACATGCACAACGCGCGCCGTGGCGATATACGCCAGCTCATGCCATGGCCATGCGCCGCACATGCCCCGCTTGCCACCCACATCCCCTCGCCTCTGACCATCCCCCTCCCCGCATCCCAACGGCCTTCGCCCTGTCGCCGAGCGTTAACTTGACTTTTCGGCGGCATACGGGGTATAATGCAAACTGCATCGAGTAGCTTAACTGCGTAAATCCAGTTGTAGCTGCTCTTTATATTTTTCCATGAAAAGCGTGTGGCGTAAAGCGTAAATCCAGCTTGCCGCACGCTTTTTTTGCAGCAAAGGAGGCTGTCCCCATGGAGCAGAAGTCCAATTCGTTCCTTGAAACCGAGCGCATAGGCACGCTTATGCGCCGCTACGCGGTGCCCTGCGTAATATCGCTGCTGGTAGCCGCGCTGTACAACATCGTCGACCAGATATTCATCGCCAACGCCGATTACCTCGGCTCCTACGGCAACGCGGCCAACACGGTCGTGTTCCCGCTCACGGTAGTGGCGCTGTCCATCGCCGTCATGATAGGCGACGGCTGCTGCGCCTTCGTGAGCATATGCCTGGGCGCGAACAGGACCGACGACGCGCACCGCAGCATCGGCAGCGCCGTGGTGCTGAGCGTGGTATCCGGCGTGGCGCTCATGGCCCTGTACCTCATCTTCTCCGATAAGATACTGACCCTGTTCGGCGGCCGCGTGAACGACGATACCTTCTATCATTCGCAGCAGTACTTCTTCTACATCTCGCTGGGCATACCGTTCTACGTATTCGGCCAGGCGCTCAACCCCATCATCCGCTCGGACGGCAGCCCGCGCTTTGCGATGGTGTCCACGCTGGCGGGCGCGCTGCTCAACATCATATTCGACCCGCTGTTCATATTCGTGTTCCGCTGGGGCATGATGGGCGCGGCCGTCGCCACCGTGCTGGGCCAGGTAGTCACCGCCGCGCTGGCCATATGGTACCTGTGCCACATGAAGGCCGTAAAGCTCAGCCGCCGCAGCTTTGCGTTCAGCGGCCGTCTGGCGCGCAGGTTCCTGCCGCTGGGCATATGCAGCTTCCTGTCGCAGATATCGCTGGTGGCCGCCATGGCCGCCATACAGAACATGACGCTCAAGTACGGCGCGCTCGACCCGATATTCGGCCAGGAGCAGTTCGCCCAGATACCCATGGCCGTGCTGGGCATTGTGATGAAGTTCTTCCAGATAGTGATATCGATAGCCGTGGGCATGGCCGCCGGCTGCATACCGATAGTGGGCTACAACATAGGCGCAAAGCGCAACGACCGCGCCAGGGCGCTGTTTACGCAGCTGCTTATAGCCGAGGCAATCGTGGGCGCCGTCGCGCTGCTGATAGTGGAGCTATTCCCCTACCAGCTGATAGGCCTGTTCGGCGCGGCCAACGAGAGCGAATATTACACCAGCTTTGCCGTAAAGTCCTTCCGCACCTACCTGTGCATGATGATACTGGCCACCGTGAACAAGGCCACCTTCATCTACCTGCAATCGCTGGGCAAGGCCTTCCTGTCGACAATGCTCTCGATGGTGCGCGAGGTCGTGTTCGGCGTGGGCTTTTCGCTGCTGCTGCCGCTGTTCTTCGGGCTGGACGGCGTACTGTACTCGATGCCCGTATCCGACGTGCTCACGTTCGTGATATCGGCGATAGTGATACGCTACACCTACAGGACGCTGAGCGCGCCCGAGCGCACCGGCTCGGCCCTGGTCTGAGCCCCGCCCCTGCCGCTCCGCGCTTCGGCGCAGGCAAAACGCGCCCCCTGCCGGTGAGCCATACGGCTCCGCCGCGCAGGGGGCGCGCTGCTTTTTCGCATATCAGTCCTTGACTATTACCGCTATCATCTCCAGGTCGGTATCGCCGGTATTCTCTACCGCGTGGCCGTTGCCGTTGCCGGTGGAGAGCACGTCGCCCGCCGACACCTCGAACCACTCCTCGCCGTCGCGCACGCGGCCCGTGCCGCTGAGGAAGTAGAACATCTCGGTCTCGCCCTCGTGTACATGGTAGCCTATCGACGCGCCGGGTATCAGGCGCAGCTTGCCGAACAGGCGCGCCTTGGGCGGCAGCTCGCTCGAAAGGTTGCGTATCTCCACCTGCTTGTTGCCTCCGCGCATCTGCACGCGGACGTCCGTGGTCTGCTGTTCCTTGCGGGTGATCATTTTATCTCCTCCAATTCCTCTATGCGTATTACGCTGCGCACTATCGCCGTATCCTCGGATATGCTCGCCAGCGCGGCCTTCATTGCCGATTCGCAGGTGGCGTGCGTGGTCACGGTGAGCGGCACGCGGCCGGGGCCGTGCCTGGTCTGACCCATCGAGGCGATGGACACGTTCTGGCGCGCGAACGCGCCCGCCAGCGCCTCCAGCACGCCCACGCGGTCCGCAACGCTCATGCGCACAAAGAAGCGCGACTTGAAATCGTCGTCGATGTTGAGATCGTCCGGCGGTATCGGGCGGTTGAGGAAGGTGGGCTGCTCAAAGGACTGCGCCTTGGCGGCGTTTATCAGGTCGGACACCACCGCGCTGGCCGTGGGCATATCGCCCGCGCCGCGGCCGTAGAGCATCAGATCCTCCACCGCATGGCCGGTGAGGAACACGGCGTTGTAGGAGCCGCCCACCGAGGCCAGCGGATGGTCCGAGGGTATGAACGCCGGATGCACGCGCGCCTCCACCGTCTGGCCCACGCGCTTGGCTATCGCCAGGAGCTTGACCGTGTAGCCGTTGCGGCGGCCGAACTCTATGTCCTCCGCGCCCACGTTGGTTATGCCCTCGCAGTATATGCGGTTGAAGGGTATGCGCGCATGGAAGGCCAGCGTCGAGAGTATCGACAGCTTGTAGGCCGCGTCCAGACCGCTCACGTCGGCGGTGGGGTCGGGTTCGGCCAGGCCCAACTGCTGCGCCTGGCTGAGCGCCTCGGCGTAGTCCATGCCCTTCTGGGTCATCTCGGTAAGTATGTAGTTGGTTGTGCCGTTTATTATGCCCACCACGCGGCTGAAGCGGTTGGCCTGCAGCGAGGTCTGCACGGTGCGGATTATCGGTATGCCGCCGCACACACTGGCCTCATAGAACAGCCCCGCGCCGCTTGCCGAGGCCGCCGCCTGGAGCTTGGACCAGTTGAGCGCCAGCGCCATCTTGTTGGCCGTGACCACGGTCTTGCCGGCCTTGAGCGCGCGCTCCATGTAGGTGCTGGCCGGCTCCGCGCCGCCCATGAACTCGGCCACTATCGATATCTCCGGGTCGAGTATCACGTCGTCCGCGTTGGTCGTGAGCAGCTCGCGCGGCACGTCGCCCCGGCTCTTGGTGAGGCTGCGCACCAGCATGCGCTTTACGCGGAAGCGCACGCGCTCGCGGTGCTCTATCGCCTGACCCATCTCACTTAGCAGCCTCCACACGCCGCCGCCTATGTTGCCGCAGCCCAGGAAGCCTATCACTACTTCTTGAATATCGCTCATCCGGCACCCTTCCCTTCCGCCTGCGCTATGCGCGCATTTGATTGCGCTCGTATATTATCCTCAGGCCCTTGAGCGTAAGCAGGCCGTCTATCTCGTCTATCGCGTCGGTACCCGAGGCTATCAGGCGCGACATGCCGCCCGTGGCTATCACGGTGGCGTCGGGCGCGCCCAGCTCGCGCTTCATGCACTCCACCAGGTAATTCACCTGACCGATATAGCCGTACACCAGTCCGGACTGCATGTTGGTCACGGTGTTGCGGCCTATCACGCTTTCGGGCTTGACCAGCTCTATCTTGGGCAGGCGGCTGGTGCGCTCGGTCAGCGCCTCGCTGGCCAGCTTTATGCCCGGGCAGATGGCGCCGCCCAGGAACTCGCCCTTTTGCGACACCACGCCGAAGGTGGTGGCCGTGCCGAAGTCTATGTATATGCACGGCCCGCCGTACAGCTCGTAGGCCGCCACCGCGTTGACTATGCGGTCGCTGCCCAGCTCGCGCGCGTTTTCGTACTTGAGGTTTATGCCGGTCTTTATGCCCGGCACCACCTGCATGGGTGCCATGTTGAAGTAGTTTGAGCACATGTGCTCTATCGTAAAGTTGATGGTAGGCACCACCGAGGACATTATTATGCCGTCCACGGCCGGATCGATATGCGAGTGCGCAAACAGGTTCAAAAGCAGTATGCCGTACTCGTCGCTGCTCTTGGAGCGGTCGGTCGATATTCGCCAGTAATCGACCAGCTCGCTGCCATTGAACACGCCGGCCTTTATGTTGGTGTTGCCAATGTCAAGCGTAAGTATCATAAGAGTATGTCCCCAATCGTTATTGAATCACGCGCGCCTGCCCTTCGTGTACCGGCTCAGCGCGCCCATCACCGCGACAGACACTACCACCGAGGCTATGCACTCCACCGGGCAGTTTATCGAAATGCCCCATATCACGGCTATCGCGCCGCCCACCGCGCTCTCCTCCAGCCCCAGCACCGCGGGGTTGAGCCAAACGTTAAGCGACATGGCGCCAAGCACCAGCACTGTGTTGGCCACGGTGCCCGCCACGGCCGCCGTGCCCCAGGCCAGCGCGGGCCTGCGGGGGCAGAGCTTCTGCATGCCCTTGTAGACAAAATACGTGACCGGCGCCGTGAGCAGACGCGTAAGCACCGACACCAGCGGGTTCTGGAACAGCGGCGAGTAATAGCCCGGATTGGTAAACGCCGAATACAGGCTGCTCAGGCCGAACATCGTGCCCAGCACGCAGCCCACGCCCAGGCCCTCCATGAGCGTGCCGATTATCATCGGTATGTGGTTAAAGGTCATGGACAGCCCGAAGAAGGGCAGCGTAAAGCCTATCGGCGTAAACGTGAGTATCCAGATAAGCGCCGTAAGCATGGCGCATATCGTGAGCTTGCGCACCTGCGCATGGGTGGAAAATTCCCTGGTCTTCATCTTGAGTTACCTCCGTTCAAGTTCGATTAAGATACCTGACGTCCGGCATGTTTCCGGGGTCGACCAAAAGCGGGTCGCGCTTGGCGAATGCGCGCCTGCCTGCTTATTATAGACCCTTTTTGAATTTTTGAAAAGTCATCCTTCCAATTCTTTACGTCAAATGCTATAATGGATACACCATACAAAGGGAGGCGCATATTATGGCAAAGGGACTTACCGGCCTTGCGCACATAGGCGTAAGGGTATCCGACATGCAGCGTTCGCTCGAGTTTTACGTAAATGACCTGGGCATGGAGCTGACAGACAAGTACGAGCGCGCGGGCGGCACCATACTCGCGTTCGTGCAGGCGGGCACCTGCATACTGGAGCTGATATACAGCCCCAAGGTCGATGTAAAGGCGCTCAGCGCCGGTCAGGTCGACCACGTGTGCTTCGAGTGCGACGACATAGAGGCGTACATGGCGCGCCTTGAGGGCAAGGTGGAGCTCATCACGCCCATCGGCGAGATGCCCGACATAATGGGCGGCGCGAAGAACGTGTTCTTCAAGGGCCCGGACGGCGAGCGCATAGAGCTGTTCGAGTTCACGAGCAAGGTAAAGCGCGTATGATATGCTCAGGGCGCGGGAGGGTCTGACCCTCCCGCGCCCTGACTTCGCGCCGCGCGGCTCATTCATATCGTCATTTGGCAAGTATCCCGGCAAGCGTCGCTTCATATACCAGCTCCATATCCACATCCGCGTACCAGCCCGGCGCGTAGTTGCGCGCCGTTATCTGGTCGGGCGTGAGCACCTGCGACCAGTTGCCCTCGCCGTCCACGCCCACCGCGACGTACTGGCTCACGGGCAGCGCGCCGCCCATAATGCAGGCGTATTCCAGCACGTACACCATTTCGCATCGGCCATACGCCTCCTCAAAGGCGTCCAGATGCTCCGAAGCCGCCAGCACCTCCCGCGCCGCCGCCACATCGAACCGGAACGCCGCGCGCAGGCGGTATTCGCTCCGCACCGCGTCGCTGTCCGTGGCGGTCATGTACGGTATGCTGCCGCGCGCAAATTCGTCGGCGGCCGCCACCCCGTCATCGTCCGCCGCAGCGTCCGCACCGGCGCAGGCCGCTGCCGCAAGCAACACCAGCGCCAGCAGCGCGCAGCACAGCCTAGCTGAAAGTGCAGTCCTGCTCATATAATCGACCTCCTATGTGCCGCCTGTCGGGCGGCGGTAGCCTGTCGCTCCGGCGCGTGTGGCCGGAGGGTCAGTATCTTCCGTTCAGGGCTTTTGCTCACGGAGTTCATGGGGATCATCCCGCCTTCTATATGTCTGCGTTTACCATTTAATGCTTTTGCATGTCAGTCATCCAGCATTATCCCCGAATACAGGTTGTCCCGGTCGGAGACGTACAGGCCATGAAGCCCTGCCAGGCGCAGGAAGCTCACCAGTATCGCCGCGCCGTAATCGATTATCTCGGCCCGGCGCGCAGGCATGCCGGGAATCATGCGGCGCTCCTCCACGCTCATCGGCGCGAGGCGGCAAAGCCACCCCTCGGCCTGCTCAAGGCTCAGCCAGCCGCCCTGTATGCGCGCGGGGTCGTACTGCGCAAGGCCTATGCTCAGCGCATAGAGCGTGGTTATCGTGCCCGCCACGCCCACGAACTGCCCGGGCACGGGCGAAACGGCCTCCACGCCCGGCCTGAGCACGCGCGCGCTCTCATCCAGCATGCGCTCGATGCCGTTGTCGCCCGCCAGCATGCGCCTGAGCCGCACCGCGCCCATCTGCGCCGAATAGGCCGCGCGCACCTCGCCGCCGCAGCCGCATATCATCTCTGTGGACGCACCGCCGATGTCTATCACACCGCATTCGCCCGGGCGCGCGGCGGCAAAGAAGGCGTAGCGCGCCTCCTCCTCGCCCGTGAGCAGGCGGATGTCCACGCCGCACTGCCCGCGCACGCCGTCCATGAACGCGCCGCCGTTCCTCGCATCGCGCACCGCGCTGGTCGCAAAGGCGCGTATCGCGCCCTCCTCCACGCCCGCCGCGCGCGCCTCGGCGGCGAACGCGGCAATCGCGCCCGCCGTGCGCGCCATCGATTCGGCGCTCAGGTTTCCGTCCGCGTCCAGCCCCTCGTGCAGACGCGTGGTATCCAGGCGCTTAAAAAGCGGCTTGAACTCGCCGCCATCCACGCTGGCCACGAGCAGCCGCACTGAATTCGAACCTATGTCAATTGCCGCCCTGAGCATAACCGGCCTCCGCTTCCGCACTCAATATGTAGCGCGTTTCCCCGGGCCGTATCATGCCCAGCGAGCGCGCCTCCCGCTCTATGAACTCATCGGTCTGCGCGAACCCGGCCTCGCACCTGAGCTGCTCGGTCTGCTGCTGCAGCTCGGCCTTCTGCTGCTCCA
>JBJEUC010000444.1:0-8925 GCA_051883635.1 Candidatus Fimadaptatus sp. | reverse complement strand
GGAAACTGTGTTGGTGCATCACTCGCTCAAACGACGCAGTCGTTTGAGCGAAACGCAGTGGCGGGGGAGCTTGCTCCCCCGCCACCTATCAATTTACGCCTTGCGCGCGTAGTCGGGCAGCAGCATCGGCGATACGGTGTCGCTCTCGATGCCGGCGTCGGCCAGCTGCTTTTCGTAGGCGTCCACATGCGCAAGGGTCATCTTGCCCACGGTGACGTCCTTCACGGCAGCGCCCGCGCACTTGCCCGCGTTGCGGCCGAACACTATCACGTCCAGCAGCGAGTTGCCCATCAGGCGGTTGCGGCCGTGGATGCCGCCGGCGGCCTCGCCCGCCACGTACAGGCCGGGCACGCAGGTCTCGTCGCGGTCGTTTATCTCGATGCCGCCGTTCTGATAGTGCAGGGTGGGATATATCAGTATCGGCACCTTGCGCATGTCGATGTCATACTTGAGGTACATGCGCAGCATGGCGGGCAGGCGGCGCTCCAGCGTGCCCTCGCCGTGTATCATGTCTATCATCGGGGTGTCCAGCCACACGGCCTTGCCGTTGGGCGCGTCCACGCCCAGCTCGCGGTCGGCGGAGCACTCGCGGATTATCGCTGCCGCCTCAACGTCGCGGGTCTCCAGCGGATGCACGAAGGCCACGCCCTCGCGGTTGATGACCTTGGCGCCCAGCGAGCGCACCTTCTCGGTGACCAGCGCGCCGTATATCTGATTGGGGAAGGCCACGCCGGTGGGATGGTACTGCAGGGTGTCCTGATACAGCAGCTTCGCGCCCGCGCGGTAGCCCAGTATCAGGCCGTCGGCCGTCGCGCCGTAGTGGTTGGAGGTCGGGAAGCCCTGATAGTGCATGCGGCCCGCGCCGCCGGTGGCCAGTATCACGGCCTTGGCGCGCGCTACCAGCACGGCGCCGGTCTCCATGTTGAGCAGCACCGCGCCGCAGCAGCGGCCGTTTTCGTCCTTTATCAGCTCCACCGCCGCGGTGAAGTCCACCACCGGTATCTGGCGGTTGAGCACCTCGTCGCGCAGCGTGCGCATTATCTCGGCGCCGGAGTAGTCCTTGGCCGCGTGCATGCGCTTGCGGGAGGTTCCGCCGCCGTGGGTGGTCATCATATTGCCCTCGGCGTCCTTGTCAAACTCTACGCCCAGTTCGTTCAGCCACTTGATGGCGCTGGGGCCGTCGTTGACCAGCTTCTTTACCAGCTCGGGTATGTTGGCGTAGTGGCCGCCGCCCATTACGTCCAGATAGTGCTGGGCGGGCGAGTCGCCGGGCTTGTCGGCGGCCTGTATGCCGCCCTCGGCCATCATGGTGTTGGCGTCGCCGATGCGCAGCTTGGTGACGATCATCACGTTCGCGCCGGCCGCATGGGCCTCGATGGCTGCGGAGGAACCCGCGCCGCCGCCGCCGATGACCAGCACGTCCACGTCGTAATCGACCTTGTCCAGGTCCACCTTCATGTCCAGCACGCGGCTGCGACCCTCCAGCATCTCGTTCAGCTCGACCGGGCACTTCTGGCCCTTGTTGCCGCCGATGCGGATGGTGGTGAAGCCGTCGTCCTTGTAGTCCGGGTGATAGTCCGCCAGCAGCTTTTCCTTCTCCTCGGCGGTCATGCGGCGGGGCTCCAGCGCGATGTTTTTTTCGCGGGCAGCCTCAACCTTTTTCATGGATGCAAGCATTTCCTCGGTGAAAATCATACTGCCGCCCTCCTCACTTCTCGATGTCGCGGTGGTTGTAGAGCTCCTTGAGCTCCTCGATGGGCTTGGCCATGATGGCCTCCAGCGCCTCGGCGCACAGGCCGTCCTGAATCTCCTTCACGCGCTCGGTGAGGTGCTTGGACTCCGGCGCGATGTACTTGCCGTTGATGCGCCGGGCCAGCATGGCCACCTGGGGATGGGAAATGCCCGCCGGGCAGCGGGAGGAGCAGATGCCGCACATCACGCAGTCGAAGGACAGCTCCGCGCACTTGTCGTATTCGCCGCGCTGGGCGTGGGCGATGTACTGCATCACGTTCAGGCCCTGGGAGCAGGCGTTGGTGCAGGCGTTGCAGCCCACGCAGGCGTAAATCTCCGGATAGAGCTGCATCATGATGGACTCGTCCGTGGGAACCTTCTCGATGTCGTAGCCCTCCTTGATCAGCGGGAAGAAGGGCAGCGTCGCCACGTACATGTTGTCCTGCACCTGGGTGGAGCAGGCCAGGCAGGCCTTCAGCTCGCGGTCGCCCTTGATGCGGTACACCGTGGCGCACGCGCCGCAGAAGCCGTTGCGGCAGCCGCAGCCGCGCACCAGCTTGTAGCCCGCGTATTCCATCGCGCCCATGATAGTAAGTCCCTCGGGCACCTCGTACTTCTTGCCCATCAGATAGACGTTAACCATATTGCTTTCCTCCGTAATATGTCCGTCGGGAAACTAACGCGCCTCGCTTAATACTCGTCCGGCAGCTCGCCCAGCTTGTCGAAGCGGAACACGGGGCCGTCCTTGCAGACGTACTTGTCGCCCACGTTGCAGCGGCCGCACTTGCCTATGCCGCACTTCATGCGCATCTCAAGCGTGGTGAACACCTGCGTGCGGTCAAAGCCCAGCTTGTCCAGGCCCTGCAGCACGAACTTAATCATGATGGGCGGGCCGCAGACCAGCACCTTGCCCTGCGGGTCAAAGCCCAGCTCGGTCACGTAGTTGGGCACGAAGCCCACGTGGCCGTCCCAGCCCTCCTGCGGGCGGTCTATCGTCAGGTATACGTTTATGCCCGCTTCCTTGCACCACTCGTTGGTTATCTCCGGATAGTCCACCAGGTCGTCCATCGAGCGGGAGCCGTAGACTATGTTTATCCTGCCGTAGTTCTCGCGGTTGTCGCGCACGTAGTTTATCACCGACCTGAGCGGCGCCAGACCTATGCCGCCCGCGATGAACAGCAGATCCTGGCCCTTGAGCTCGGTCTCTACCGGGAAGGCGTTGCCGTAGGGCCCGCGTATCGTTATCTGCTGGCCCACGTCCATCTGGTGCAGCCAGCTGGTAAGGCAGCCGCACTTCTTTATCGAGAACTCCATGAACTCGCGGTTGGTGGGCGACGAGGTTATCGAGAACATGGCCTCGCCCACGCCCGGTATGGAGAGCATCGCGCACTGGCCGGGCATGTGCTCGAACACCTTGCCGCCGCCTATCGCCTCCACGCGGAAGGTCTTTACATCGGGCGTATCCACGCGCACGTCGGTAACTACGCCGATATAGGGCACCAGAGCTTCCTTATTCATTTCGCATCCTCCCCCAGCGCCTTGATAACTTTGACTATGTTCAGGTTCATCGGGCACTTCTTTACGCAGCGGCCGCAGCCCACGCAGGAATACATGCCGCCGTTCTTGGCCGGGAAGTAGCACAGCTTGTGCATGAAGCGCTGGCGATAGCGCTGCATCTGCGTGGGACGGGGCGTGGTGGCCGCCATCAGCGTGAAGTCGGAATACATGCAGCTGTCCCAGCAGCGGTAGCGCTCTACGCCGTGGCCGGTGTCGTAGTCGCGTATGTCGTAGCACTGGCAGGTGGGGCACACGAACGTGCAGGTGCCGCAGCCCAGGCAGGGCATGGACAGCTTCTCCCACTTGGGCGAGTTGAACAGCTCGTTCAGGTGCTCGCCGTCAAAGCCGTTCAGGTTCAGGTGCGCAAAGGGCTTTGCGTCGATGCTGGCCTCTATCGCGGCTATCACGTCGTCGGCGGCGTTATCGTCGGCCGCCTCGGTGTCCCACTTGCCCAGCAGCGCCTCGCCCTTTTCGGTGCAGGCGCGGGCCAGATACTCGTCGCCCTTGCGCCAGAGCACCACGTCGGCCTCGGGCCGGGCCGGGTCGATGCCGAAGGTCGTGCAGAAGCAGGTATCGTCCGGCTCGCCGCAGGCCAGCGCCACCAGTATGCCGTGCTCGCGGCGCGCGGCATAGTAGGTATCGATGGGGTCGGCGAGGAACACCTTGTCCAGCACGCGGAAGGCCTGTATGTCGCAGGCGCGCATGCCGAATATCACGTAGTCCTCGTCGCAGCGCTCCTGCTCGGTCAGCTCTATGGTCTTGCCCTCCATGCGGAAGTGCATCAGGTTCTCCCACTGGGGAAAGAGCACGTCCTTGGGGGACTTGTCGGTATTGCACACGTCCAGGCGGAGCTGGCAGCCGTCCTCGTAGCGGTCGTAGACCACCGAGCCGCCCTTGTCGACCGGCGCGTACACCGCGCAGGGGATGCTCTTTACTATCGCCTCTATATTGGCGGCGGCAAACTTACGCATTAAGCCCTCCCCCTTTCGCGGACTATGCCGGGTTCAACGTCGGCCTGGGTGTAGGAGGTGAGCGGCGTGCGCTCCTCCTGGCCCTCGCCGGCCTGGTACTCGCCGTACAGCTCGTTTATGTCCTTGATGAACTTACGGTTGAGCAGGTGCAGCGGTATGTGCTGCGGGCACACGCGCGAGCACTCGCCGCAGTCGGTGCAGCGGCCGGCCACGTGGAAGGCGCGTATGATGTGGAACATGTTCTCCTCGAAGTCGTTGGTGTTGGCCTTGGCCGCCACGCCCGAATCGGGATTGTCGAACACGCACTTCTGACAGGAGCAGGCGGGACACACGTTGCGGCAGGCGTTGCAGCGTATGCAACGGCTCAGCTCGCCCCGCCAGAACTCGAAGCGCTCCTCGTGGGTCATGCCCTCCAGCCGGGCCACCTCCGCGAAGCGGTCCGCGGGCGCGAGCTCGCGGCTGGCCTCGTCGTCTATCACCTCGTCGGCCACCTCAAAGTCCTTGCCCTTGCAGGCGCCGCACTTAAGCAGCAGGCCGTTTTCGTCGGTCATGCCCTTGCAGCCCGCGCCGATTATGTAGAAGTTCTCGCGGGCAACGCGATGCTCCTTGACGAGCTGGTTGAACGAGAGCGTGTCGCAGGGCTTGAGCACCACCAGGGTCTTGCCCTCCTGGCGGCTGAGCTTTATGCAGTACTTGCTCAGGTTGGCACCCGCGTGCTCGCCGTACACGAAGCCCTCCATGTCCTCGGCGGAGGTAAAGAGCGCGGGCGACCAGTCGGCCTCCATCTCGCCCTTTTCCCAGCCCAGAACGCGGCTCACGGTCCCGTCGCTCAGCAGCTCAAGCGCGCGCTTCCTGATCTTGGCGGCTATTTCTTGCATCTGAGATCACCCAGCTTTCTGTTCTCGCCCAGCTCGGTTATCGTCTTGGCGAAATCGTTCATGGTGGCGGAGAACTTGGCGCCCTCGGCGGCGGAGACCCATTCCACGCGGGTGCGCTCGCGCTCTATGCCCAGATAGCCGAGCATGGAGAAGAGCATGGTCATCCTGCGTCGGGCGTAGTAGTTGCCGCTGGTGTAGTGGCAGTCGCCCGGATGGCAGCCGCACAGTATCACGCCGTCCGCGCCGCGCTGGAACGCGCGCAGTATGAACAGCGGGTTGACGCGGCAGGAGCAGGGCACGCGGATTATCTTTATGTCAGCGGGATAGGAAAGACGCCCCGAGCCCGCCAGATCGGCGCCCGCATAGGAGCACCAGTTGCAGCAGAAAGCCACTATCTTGGGCTTCCATTCGTTTTGCGTCACAGGCATATCGCGTCAACCTCCGCCATGATCTGTTTATTGGAGAAGCCCTTCAGGTCCATAGCGCCGGAGGGGCAAGTGACGGTACATGCGCCGCAGCCCTGGCATACAGCCGGGTTGACCTGCGCTATGCGGCGCACCTCGCGCACGCCGGGGCCGCGCACTTCCTTGTCGATATAGGTGATGGCGCCGTAGGGGCACACCTTTTCGCACTGGGAGCAGCCGTTGCACAGCAGCTCGTTGGAATGCGCAACGCAGGGATTGGTCACCAGATGGTCCTTGGCCAGCAGCCCTATCACCTTGGAGGCCGCCGCGCCCGCCTGGGCTACGGTCTCGGGTATGTCCTTGGGGCCCTGCGCCATGCCGGAGAGGAATATGCCCGCCGTGGGGCTCTCCACCGGGCGGAGCTTGGGGTGCGCCTCGGTAAAGAAGTCGTTGGTGTCCATCGAGGCGGTAAGCATGGTGCCTATCGAGCGCGCGGACGGGTCGGGCTCTATCGCCGCGGCCAGCACGACCATGTCGGCCGCTATCTTCACCTGACGGTTGTTTATCAGGTCGCTGCCCTGCACTATGAGCTTGCCGTTTTCGCCGGCCACCTTGCCCACCATGCCCTTTATGTAGTCCACGCCGTACTGCTCGACCGCGCGGCGGTAGAACTCATCGAAGTTCTTGCCGGGCGTGCGCACGTCGATGTAGAACACATGCACGTCGGTGTCGGGATACTTTTCGCGCACCAGCATCGCGTGCTTGGCGGTGTACATGCAGCATATCTTGCTGCAATAGGGCTTGCCGCGCTTGGTGTTCTCGTCGCAGCGGCTGCCCACGCACTGTATGAACACTATCGTCTTGGGGTGCGCGCCGTCCGAGGGGCGCAGCAGCGTGCCCTTGGTGGGGCCGGCCGCGTTCATCAACCGCTCGAACTCCAGGCTGGTAACAACGTCGGGGTTATCGGCATAGCCGAACTCGTTGAGCGCGCTCACGTCTATCGGCTTAAAGCCCGTGGCCACGACTATCGCGCCGTACCTGCGCTCTATCAGCTCGTCCTGCTGCTTGTAGTCTATCGCGCCGGCCGAGCATACCTTTTCGCACAGGCCGCATTTGCCAGTCTTGAGCTTTATGCACTGCTCGGGGTCTATCACGGCCACGTTGGGTATCGCCTGCGCGAAGGGGATGTATATCGCGCCGCGATTGTCCAGCTCCATGTTGAACTCGTTTTTGCCCTTGCGGGAGGGGCACTTGGAGGTGCAGGCCGCGCAGCCGGTGCACTTGGTCTCGTCCACGTAGCGGGCCTTTTTGCGTATGGTGGCGGTGAAGTTGCCCACGAAGCCGGACACCTTTTCCACCTTGGCGTAGGAGATTATGTTGATCTTGTCGCTCTGCGAGGCCTCGACCATCTTGGGGGTCAGTATGCAGGCGGCGCAGTCCAGCGTGGGGAAGGTCTTGTCCAACTGTGCCATGCGGCCGCCGATGGTGGGCCGCTGCTCCACTATGTCGACCTCGTACCCGGCGTCGGCCACGTCCAGCGCGGTCTGTATGCCGGCGATGCCGCCGCCTATCACCAGGCAGCGCTTTACCACCTCGCTGGTGCCGGCCTGCAGGGGCGCGTCGTTGCGCAGCTTGGCCACTGCGGTCTTGGCCAGCACTATGGCCTTGGCGGTAGCCTCTGTCCTGTCCTTGTGTATCCAGGAGCACTGCTCGCGGATATTGGCTATCTCGACCATGTACGGGTTGAGGCCCGCGCCCTCCGCGGTCCTGCGGAAGGTAGCCTCATGCATGCGCGGCGAGCAGGAGCATACCGCTATGCCGTCCAGCTTATACTCCTTTATCGCGTCCTGAATGAGCTTCTGACCTGCGGCGGAGCACATGTACTGGTAGTTGGTGGAGTACACCACGCCCGGTTCGCTCTTCATCGCCTCCGCGACCGCTTCCACGTCCACGGTGGCGGCGATGTTGGAGCCGCACCAGCAAACGAATACGCCGATCTTTTTCATCTGTGGTCGTCCTCCTTACTTCCTGTACTTGCGCATGGCCGCCATCAGCAGCTGCTGCGGCACATGCTCATCCGCAAAGTCCGGTATGTCGCGCGGGCCCTTGCGGTCGTTGCCCTGCTGGCGTATCTGCATCAGGCGCACGGCCTCCACCAGCTTTCCGGGCTCCACGCCGCGCGGGCAGCGCTCCACGCACGCCATGCAGCTCAGGCACATGTATATCGACTTGCTCGCCATCAGCTTTTCTATCTCGCCGTTTTCCACCATGGAGACGAACTGATGCGGATGGTACTCCATCTTGTCATAGTTGGGACAGGTGCCGGAGCACTTGCCGCACTTCATGCACTTGCGCGGGTTCACGCCGCTTATGCGCAGGGCCGTTTCGGTCAGGAGCTTTACGTTGTTTTCCATGCTCAGCCCTCCTTTACGCCCAGCGCCTCAGCCAGCAGCTCGGTGAAGTACTTCACGGGTAGCTTCGCGCCGGTGGCGTTTTCGACCAGGTTGTACATGCACAGCGGGCAGGCGGTCACCAGCTCCTGCGCGCCCGCGGCTATCGCGGAGTTGAGCGCGCGGTCCACCTGATTGGACGCGGCCTCCCTGTCCTCCAGCGCCACGTAAGCGCCGCAGCACTCGTTGCGGTAGGCGTAGCGCACGGGCTCGGCGCCCAGCGCGCGGATGAAGTCCTCGATTATTTGGGGATTTTCGGGATCGTCAAAGGCCAGCGCCTTGCCCGGGCGCAGCACCATGCAGCCATAGAAGGCGCCTATTTTGCGGCCCTTGAGGGGATTGACTACCTTCTTCTTCAGTTCGTCAAAGCCTATGTCGTCGCGCAGCACCTCCAGGAAGTGCATCACCTGCGTGGAGCCGTCGTAGGGCGTTTCGGGCTTCATGTAGTTGGTCGCCTTGGCGCGGAAGTTCTCGTCCCGGTTCCAGTCGTAATTGGTGCGCTTGATAACGTGATGGCAGGCGGAGCACATGGTCACCAGCTTGCCGTCCTCGGCGTTCATGAGCGCGCGCACCGCGCTCAGGCGCGAGGCTATCTCGTCGGAGGCCTGCGGATATACCGCGCCGCAGCACTGCCACTCGGGCAGCTCGCGCAGCTCGATGCCCAGCGCCCTGGCCGACGCCCGCGCGTATATGTCCATCTGCTTTGCCCTGTCCTTGAGCGTGCAGCCCGGATAATAGCTGTATGTCATAAGCCTAATAACTCCTTTATTCTGAAGCGCCTGCGGGAAGTCGCCCGCACTCCGTCAACACATCTGCTCGGGCTTGAATACCTCGTCGAACTTTTCGGCCGTGAGGAAGCCCAGCTCCACGCACGCTTCCTTGAGCGAGATGTTCTCCTTGTAGGCCTTCTTGGCGGTCTTGGCGGCGTTGTCAT